>SXON01000133.1 GCA_005778355.1 Pseudomonadota bacterium
GCCGCCGCCGCCGCCGCCGCCGCCGGATCGAACATCCGAGCGGAGCCGGGGCCGTCCCCGCCCCAGCCTGGCTCGGCCACCGCCACCGTGCGCGTGTTCGCCAACTCCGCCGGTGCCGCGAACACCACGTAGCCGAAGTTCATCCCGGCCTCGGTACCCACCAATCTCCCGGTCGCCTCGGCGACGGGGGTCGAGGCAAAGCGAGTTCCGTTGCAGTCCTCGTCGACTGTGTTGCCGGTGTGCTCGTCCATTTCCGGAGAAATCGAGCCGTCTGAGTCGTCACAGTCGCCTTCAGACCTGGAGTACCCATCGCCGTCGATATCCGCAGTGTCCAGCTCCTCGCCCTGGCCGCTGTCATCGCCAGTGTCCGGGCAGCCGGCGAGGAAGGTGATCCAGACGGCCGCCCCGCTCGCGCTCACCGGTGCACGCCGTTGTCGTCGTCGCAACGGTCCCAGGCGCCGAGGTAGCCGAGGCCGTCCGCAGCGTTGCGGAGTCGCGGCGCAGGGTCGTTGCCGGCTGCGCCGGAGTCGTCCGCGTTCCAAGTGTCGGGGTCCGACTGGTCGAAGAGCTCGAAGATGGTGGTGGTGTCGAGGCTCGTGTCAGTGTCGAGGTCCCAGAAGAAGCGGAGCCAGTCGTATTCCGTGCTCCGGTTGTCGCAGTTTCCGTTGGCCCCGGCGTCGCAATCGGTGCCGACGTCGTCAGCCCAGCAGCAGCGGCCGGTGTAGTCGGGCCCGGCGGGGTCGCACGTGCCGGTGCCTTGCGGCGTAGCGGGGTAGCTCTCGCGCGAGAGACCCTCCTCGTCACCCTCCTCGGTGTCGGTGTAGTCCCCGTCGAGGTTCCAGTCCGTTGGCTTGTAGTACACCCACCCGCAGTCTGTCTCGCTGGTGTTGTTGAAGGCGACCACTGAGTAGTAGTGAGCGATGCCCTCCCAGGCGGCCGCGCTGGCGTACTCCATCTGGTTGGAGGAGTGCGTCGTCAGATCGGTGCTGGGCGTGTAGCAGTTGTTGTAGTCGGCGGTGTAGTCCTTGTTCGGCGCGCAGGAGGCGGTGGCGCAGGTGCCGCTGTCGTTGGCCCGCGCGGCGAGCATGTGGCCGAACTCGTGGACGATCATGTACTTGTTGTCGGCCCCGGTGGAACTCACATCCACGCGGTCGGTGTCCCGGTCGTACCCGGTGTTGCTGGTGGTCCCCGGGTAGGCCTCGTTGAATAGGTTGAAGGTCTCCCCGGTCAGGCCTGCGCTTCGTCGGTACATCGCGAAGCCGGCGGCCTCGGCGATCCTCCACTGGTCCGCCACCGGCGTTGTCACTGTGTAGGTGCCGGAGGCGACGGGGTGGTAGGCCCCGGGCCCGTAGGCGTAGCGGCCAAGGCTGGAGTCGTCGGGGTGCACATACACGATGTTCCCATTCACCGACGCCTTCGAGTGCACCTTCACGTCGTAGCCAAGGGGCTCCACGTCGGACGAGGCGAGCGTGAGCGTCGAGGTCTGGCAGCCGGCGGAGGCACCCTCCCACTCCATGTAGGCATCGCGCATCACCAGGCCATCACGGTTTCGCGTGACGACCAGGCGTGCGCCCTGCGCCACGTAGGTGGTGTCTTGCTTCACGTAGTCGTCGCCGTAGCCAGAGTCGGCGTCGTCGTAGGTCACGTCGTACTGCGCGCAGAAGGTCAGGCTGTAGAGGGTGGCGTGCGCCGCCGTAGCGGCAAGGAGCAGGCCCAGCATGGCTACACCCCCTCGGCGACGATGACTTCCCAGGCGCCGAGCGTGTCCGCGTCGTCCGCGTCTGTCAGCACGCCCTCGGGCGCGAGCGACTCCATCAGCGCCTCGTCGAGGAACAGGGGATCTTCGGTGCGGTATGGGAAGGCCACGCGCAGCGTGTCTGCCGACTCCACGTGCACCTTGTCGTCGCCCACCCAGGCCCACACCTCCACCACGAGCGAGCTGGGCCGCGCCGCCTGCTCCGGGTCCCAGTAGGCGCCGTCGGGAAGTGCCACATCGTGGACCCGCACATCGAGCGCGTCGGGCGTCCAGGGCCCGTCGGTCCATTCCACCGACGTGCCGTCGAAACGCAGCCGGAAACATGCCTCGATGGTGAGCGCCTCCGCGTCGGGCGCATAGATCTCCGACTCGGGCGGGGTCGTGCGGTCGCCCAGGTCCGCCCACTCTGCCACCAGCGCGTCGGGGTCCGCCGGGTCGGCGGCAGGCAACTCGCAGTCCTCGGTTGCCGAAGCGCGACCGACCAGCAACAACGCGAGTATCCACGAATTTTCGGCGTAGCTACGGCATTTCAAGGGGAGGCGAGAATCTCATGAAGCCAACCTGCGGCTGCCCATCAGCGTAGCGGGGGCTACGCGGGCCGTCAAGAACGTCTCGCGACAAATATCTGCTCGGTACGTCGAAGGCGCAAGATGCGCCACCTACAGCCCCATAACCCCGCGCAACCCAATCTCGACCTCGGCGAGTCGGTCCCCGGGCAGGTGACCGAGCCTCTCGGTCAGCGCCCCCTTGTCCACCGTCAGCACCTGCGAGAGATTCACTACCGAGTCCTTCCGCAGCCCCGTCTCTCGCGCGGCGACCCGCACGATCCCGGGCGCCGTTTCTCGGCGTCGTCACCGGGCCAAACGCCTCCAAGACCTCGTTTCCCGCAGCCCAACCCCTCCAGCCTCCTGCCTCCCTAGAACCTCGCCCGCACCATCAAGTTGAAGCCGAGCGCGTTCCGCACTTCCTCGGCTTCGAGCACGTAGGCGTTGGTGCCATCCTCCTGGGTCTCGAAGGACGAACGATTGTTGTCAATCGTGTAGAGCACCTCGCCGACCACCACCATCGAGTTCGACACGTCCCACTGCAAGCCGCCGACGGTGGACAGGATCGCGGTAGGCTCCTGCCCGTCGGGCACGTGGGCCTTGTTCCGCTCGTCGTACTGGACGAAGTAGCTGTTACCACCTGTGGTGTAGGTGGACGGCAACATCCAGCCCACGCCAACCGACGGCGTGAGGTGGGCCTTCGGGAACCAGTGTCCCACCCGTCCACGCACGTAGAGTTGGGGGGTGGCGTCAAAGTCGGGGTCGAGCGCGTAGCCCGAGGTGATGCCCGGGATGTTGAACACGATGAAGGGCAGGTCTTTGTAAACGAAATCGAGCTGCATCTCGGTGGTGCCGGCCACGGCCAGCGCCTGGAGATCGCCCGCGATCGCCTTCTCCACCGTCGTGTTGTCCACGCTCTCCGGGTCGATGAGGTTGTGGAAGAGGAAGTTTCCCTCTGCCTGCACGAGCAAGCCAAATCCATCGAGCTTACGATGCGTAATGTAGGTGTCACGCACCATGTCGGGCGCGTTGCGGTAGAGCCGCAGCTCGTTGCTCACGATGTAGTCGAGCTCGGGGTTGGTGCGGACACTCAGCTGCGTCGAGACGCCGGCCGCGTTGATCGGCGCGTTGTAGAGGGGGCTGTCCACGTCGCCCACGTTGGTGAGCTGGCCCTGCTCGAAGCTGCCAGCCCCCGCCTCGATGCGCAGGTGCTCGCCAAGCTCCACGCCGCCGCCGGCGAGGCCGCCCCAGTAGGCCTCGATGTTCTTCTGGCCGGTCTCCGGATCGGTGTAGTCGCCGACCGCGGTCTTGGCGCCCGCGAACACGTAGTGACCACCGGCCTGGTACTGCACCCGGATACCGGGGGCCGCGTAGGGATCGAAGGCGAAGATGTCGCGACCGCCCCACGTGATGTCGTAGGAGTAGCCGAGCCGAAAGCGGTTCGCGTCCACAGCGTAGCCGGTGAAGCTCAGGTTCTGGCTGTCGCTGAACTCCTTGATGATGCGCACGTAGCTGCCATCGTCGGCCACCGTCACCCCGGGACGGCTGTTCGCCACGTCGAGGTAGGGCTGCATGCGGAGCACGAAGGCCGCCTCGGTCTTCACCCCCTTGATGAAGCCGTCGTCACGACGGTAGAGCACCAGGTGGGTCGTCGAGATGTCGTCGGTGTACCGCGACTCGTAGTTCTCGAAGAAGGTGCTGTTGCCACGCTGAACGAAGTTCGCCGCGGGGCTGTACTCCGAGGGGCCGGCGCGCACGTTGGTGTCTTCGAGGCCGGTCGTCACCCAGGTGTCGACGAAGTCGGAGGCCAGGGCGGCCCCGGCGAGAAACAGAATCATGGGGAAACCTTGGTGGCGCCGATGCCGTTGGCATCAAGAATGGTGAAGATCCACTTGCCGTAGACCTCCTTGATCATCCCCTCGACGTGCTCGAGGGTCTCGCCCGCGTGGTCGGGCGGGAAGTAGTCGGGGACAGTGCCGCCCGACTCCACGTAGAGCGTGCAGCTCCCGAAGCTGACAGGCCACTGCCCGTAGGCCTCGTAGTCGAGGTATTCCTCGCTGTCGGTGGTGAAGGTGGACGGGATGGTGGGCGACTCCGCGCGCACCTTGCTCGCCTCGAGCTTCTCCATCTCGTTGTCGTCACCGCAGGCGGTCTCGGTGAGCACCACCGCGTCGGGCGGAGCGAGCGACACGCCCTCCACCACCGTGTAGGTGGGCCAGGAGAGTTGCGTTGCGCCGAGATACTCCTGGTTCTGTCCGTTCAACGATGAGAGTTGGGCGCCGATGACGATGCTCTCGTCGGGCTTGTTGAAGGTGTAGACGTAGATGCCCGAGTGACCGGTCGCGGCGTCGAGGCGGTCGCTCGCCCAGAAGCCAGCGGCGTCGGTGGCGGTGACGACGACTTCCCGGTCGCTGATGCGGAGCTCCGCGAACTCACCGGCGAGCTGGTTGGTCTCGTGGTTGTCGATGTTCTGCATCTCGGCGATGGTCGGAAAGGCCCACCACACCGGGTCGGTCACCCCGGCCGCCCAGCCGGGCTCGCGCTCGTCGTCGGTGTCTTCATCGATGGCCCACACGCGGGTGGGGCCAAAGCCCGCCTCGATCGACACGCTCCCAGAGAAGGCCCCGGACTCGTCGAGACTCGCCCGATCAGGATCGATGCGGCCGGGTCGCGACTTCAGGGTGACAGTCCCCGGCCAGGGGTAGGGCTGGCCCTCGATGTCGAGCGCCTGCACGGTGATGCTCACCGGCGTGGCGCTGGCCGAGAAGGGGAGGGGGGCCTCGGCGCTGCCGCTCTCGGTGCCCTCGCCGAGGGCCACGGCGAGGAAGGAGGGCTCCACCCGTTCGCGGGTGCCCATGGCGGAACAGGCCAGGAAGAACCACATTAGTACACCGCCAGGATGCGGCCATCTTCTTCGCAAACACCCTTCTGCGGCAGGTTGCCGTAGCCGGAGATCGCCTGTTTCACCACGTCGCGGATCGAGATGCCGGTGTCGATCTGCGTCGTGTTGCGCTCGAGCACCTCGAAGCCGGAGCCGCCGTGCGCGATGTAGTTGTTGGTGGCCAGCTCGTAGGTGCCGTCCTGGTCAAGCGGGGCCCCGTTTATGTAGATGTCGGACGCGATGATGTTCTTGCAGTCCATGGTGAACCGGATCCCGGCCACTTGCGCTTGCGACTGGCAACCGCGCTCGGTGCTGCGCGCCGTCACGTAGTCGAGCAGCTCCTGGACCTCGCGCCCCGACAGGAACATCGTCGTGATCGTGTTGTCGAAGGGCATCGAGTTGTAGAGCACGTCGAGCGTGATGTCGCCCGCCGGGATGTCGGCGCGGATGCCAAGCGTGTTGGTCAGCGCGATCTCGGTCTCCACGCCCGGCGTGAAGCGCATCGCCTCGGCGGTGAGGTTGCCGAGCATCGAGTCGCCGCCGCTGGTGCCATAGCGAAGCAGCTCCTCGTCGGCGTAGCCAATCACCTGCTCGAGGTTGAGCTCGTAGTCGAGCTGCTCCTGGTATTCCTCGAGGATCTCGGCCACTTCCGGGTCCTGGGGGACCGTGTTGTCGACCGGGAAGAGCTGGTAGTCATGCGAGAGCAGTTGGCCGTCTTGCACCACGATGTCGAGGCGCCCGACGAACTTCGAGAAGGCGCCGGAGTGCACGATCGGGATGCGTTTGCCCGTCTCCTCGTTGGTCACCACCAGGGGCGGGTCGAGCGCCACGTGGTGATGGCCGCCGAGGATCAGGTCGATCTCGGAGTGTTTCTTGGCGTGCTCGATGTCGTCGTCGAGCCCCATGTGCGACACCATCACGATGATGTCCGCGCCCTCGGTGCGGAGCTTCGCCGCCTCAGACGGGATGACCTCGTCGATCTCGATGACCCGGATGCCCATGGAGTTGGACTGGTCGTAGATGCTGTTGAGGGAGCTCAGGTTGCCGAGGCCGATGACGCCCACGCGGAGACCGTCTACGTCGAACATCACGCTCGGGAGGATGAGATCCTCGAGCTCCGTGGCGTAGGGGAGGTCGCTGTCGGCGAAGTCGTAGTTGGCGGCGAGGAGGTCGAAACCCGCCCAGGTGGCCGCCTGCGTGGCGAGGTTGGTGGCGCCCTTGTCGAACTCGTGGTTGGCGAGGACGGCGGCGTTGAGACCGGCGGCGGTGAGCGCGCGGAACTCGGCCTCGCCGTCGAACTCGTTGAACACGACCGCGCCCTGGAAGGAGTCGCCGCTGTCGAGGTGGAGCACGCGACCAGACTGCTCGCGCTCGCGACGCAGGATGTACGCGATCTCGGCGAGTCCACCGTAGGGACCGAGCTCTTCGGCGAGGCCGAGCGTCTCGTCCGTGAAGCTCGGCGTGAAGTTGTATTCGTACAGGCGACTGTGGATGTCGCTCGTGTGCAAGAAGGTCATGTGCACCGGTAGACCGGCGATGTTCGCGCCGTCGCCGTCGACCGCGGTCGGGATGCAGGCCGCGAGCAGGAGGACGAGGGGCACCGCAGGCCTTCCGAGGGAGAGGGCGCGGCGTCTACTCACTGAGGAGGGACGCGGCAAGGCAGCGATCTCGCCAGGGCGCGGAAAACGCGGTTGACAGTGCCCCTGGCGCCGTGTTCTATGGCGCCCTTTCGCGAGGCACCGGCTCCCCGGATGTGGCTTCTCCCCCTCCTTTCCGTCGTTACGACGGACGCGCTCGCAGCCGGCTTCCAGATCAAGACGATGCGGGCGCCCTTCGCTGCTGTTGAGGTTGAACGTCCGCTAGTCCTAGGAAAGGGTTGGCTGGAGGTCAGTCTCGGTTACGACCACAAGCTCGCCGACGGTGCCTGGAGCGCCGAGGGCGAGGCGGTACAGTGGGAGAGCGCACGTTGGCTCTACACCACCGAGCGCATCGGCATCCGCTACGGCATCACTCGCGACGCTGAGCTCTACTGGGACGTGCCGTTTCACTACGTGAACCTGAGCAACGAGGCCCTCGGCACCGACACCAGCGCCTTTGGCCTCGGCGAGCCGCGCTTCGGCTGGCGCCTGCAGCTCTTCCGCCGCCAGGTGCCCACCACCTCGTTGGTGATGGACCTCCAGTACAAGATGCCCGCCGGCGCCGAGTCGCCCGGGAGCTACGTCGGCGGCCCCAACACGGTCTCCACCTTCACGATGAGCAGCGGGCAGTCCGACCTCGCCGGTTACCTACGTTTCAAGCAGCAAGTTGGCCCCCTCGCGGGTACCTTCAGCGCTGGCTACGTGCACCGCTTCTCCGGCGTGTCGCAGTTCGTGGTCGACGCCGAGACCTACCAGTTCGCCGGCCGCTTCAAGCCGGGTTCCGAGGTGCGCGCCGAGGCCGAGGTGCTGGCGCAGGTGGTCGGGCCTCTCGCGGTCTACGGCGACGCCACCGTGCGCCGGTGGTTCGAGGGCGCCGTGGGCACCACCTCGGGCGGCTTCTACGCCGACGCCAACCTCGACCCCATCCCGGGGACTGATGGCTGGTCGCTCGACGCGGGCGGCGGCGTCATCGTCAACGTCACGCGGGGGGTCGACGTGGGCGCCTCGGTGAGCGTGCCGCTGCGCGGCGAAGACCTCGCCTACTTCCCGCTGGAAGACATCTCCGCCACCCGCGGCAACACCTACAGCGCCACCCTCGAGCTGCGGTACTAGAATGTTCCGAAACCTCCTGCTGACCGCCGCGCTTCTCCTTCCCGCGCCCGCGCTCGCGAAGAACGTCTTCGACCACAACCACCCGGATCTCGACTGGTACTCCATCGAGACCGAGCACTTCGTGGTTCACTACCCGCAAAGCAAGAACAAACAAGACAACAAGCACTACCTCACCGCCAAGTGGACTGCCCAGAAGTCCGCCAAGATCGCCGAGGAAATGTACCCGCGCATGTGCGCGGAGTTCAACTACTACCTCAAGGAGCGGGTGCACATCGTCATCCTCAACCAGGGCGACGATCTCCAGGGCTTCACCGTCCCCACCTGGGACTGGATCGAGGTCTCCGCAAACCCGGGTTCCGACTTCTACCGCATGCGCTCGCGCATGGACTGGCTCTACGACGTGCTCGTCCACGAGTACGCCCACGTGGTGTCGCTCAAGGCCCAGGGCAACTACGCCGAGGGCGTGCAAGCGGTGAGCATCGGCGCGCTCTACAACGAGGGCGTGGGCAACACGATGTCGGGCGGCGAGGTGCTGCTCGGCAACAACGAGCCGTGGTACTGGACCGAAGGCGGCGCGGAGTATTGGAGCGACCAGTCGGGCTACAACTGGTGGACGCCCGGTCGCGACCGCACCGTGCGACTGAGCGTGCTCGAAGACCGCCTGCTCGACTGGGACGAGTGGAAGACCGTCGCCCAGACCCACACCTGGATGGACGGCGAGCGTGGTTACCAGCAGGGCTACAGCTTCGGCTTGTACTTGCGGGAGCGTTTCGGCAGCGAGACCTACAACAAGTTTGCGCTCGAGAACCAGCAGGGCTGGGTGCTCGACTGGAACGACCACCTCGAAGACGTCACCGGCGTCCCGGGGCCCCAGCTCTACCAGGACTGGCGCGCGTGGGTCACCAAGAAGTACACCGAGCAGTACGCGGCGATGAAGGCCGAGGGCGAGACGCCCTGGCGTGAGCTGGCCCTCGAGGATTACGAGTGGGAGTACACCGACCCCGACGGTCGCGACGCGTTCAACGACCGGCGCTGGAAGCGCAAGTGGGGCGTCACCGGCGAGAAGATCGCCCGTCGCGAGCGCGAGGCGGCCAAGGAGGCCACCGGTCGCTACTACCTCACCCCGAAGTGGTCGGACGACGGAAAGTGGTTCGGCTCCGACAACTCCGGGACGCTCGAGATCAACCCGGTCGACGAGGCACTTTTCTCGGCCTACACGGGCTCGGTTGGGACGGATCGTGGCGAGGCCGACCTGTTGGCCAAGCAGACCATTGTGGTTCCCACGGGGGCGTGGGGCGCCAACGGCGCGGGCCACGACTGGGACTTCGTGCCGGGCCAGGACGCGGTGGTGATCACCGGCGCGGAGCACCTCAAGGACGACGCGAAGCTCAGCTCGGTGCTGCTCAACGCGCGCTGGGAGGCCGACGGCTACGAGTGGAAGAAGCTCTGGTACGTGCCGCTGGAGCTCAAGGAGCACAAGGAAGGCAATCTCACCTACACCGGCTTCAAGGAAGCCGACGTCGTCGGCGTGAAACACCCGCCGATCCCCGCAGGCGCCTACGCGATCCCCAACACCGAGCGTGGCACCGACCCTGCCGTGTCGCCCGACGGCAAGAAGGTGGCGTACTTCGAGTACACCGACGCCACGATGAACCTCGTCACCATCAACATCGACGGTACCGACAAGAAGTACCTGTCGAAGTTCGACGACGGCACCTGGTTCCAGCGAATGGACTGGTCGCCCGACGGCAAGACGATTGCAGTGGGGCTATTCCGGAACTTCCAGCAGGACATCTGGCTTGTGGATGCCGACGGGCAGAACTGGCGCCCGCTCATGTACGACCGTTGGGAAGATAACGACCCCGAGTTCACTCGCGACGGCGACCTGCTCTTCATCTCCGACCGCACCGGCATCATGCAGGTGTACCGGTGGGACCACGAGACGCACAAAGTCGCGCAGATCACCAATGTGATCGGCTCGGCGGAGACGCCCTCGGAGACCCCCGACGGCAACCTCGTTTTCACTTCCACCACGGGCCATGGCCAGAAGGTGGGTGGCATCCAGCGGGCCGACTTCCTCGAGAAGGACGTCACCGCCGACTTCGTGCTCGACGCCGATCCGGCGGCGGTCAAAGAGGCCTGGGAGTTCCGCGAGGACCTCTCGATGTTCAAGGAAGAGCCGTACAAGTACCAGCTCATGTCGCCGAGCGCTGTGCCCCTGATCCGCCTCACGAACGACAGTCGTGACGATCTCTCGCTCCAGGCCGGTGCCGCGTTCTTCGCCCAGGACTTCGTTGAAGACCATTTCGCGTACGCCGAGGCGATGGCGGGCGAGGACTGGAACGTTCGCCTCCAGTACATGTACCAGGGCTGGTACCCGAACTTCATCCTCGGTGGCGTGTACGGCGAGGCGAAGTTCCCCTTCGGCTATCTGCTCGACGACGACGGCAACCTCGACACGACCGCCGACCAGGGCACCTACGAGGGCAAGCAGTCGCAGAACTACATGTTCGGCTTCGGCGGCATCGACTACCCCTGGAACGCCTACTGGCGCAGCTTCCTGACCGCGTCGTACATCCAGTACGGCTTCCGCTCCACCGACGACACGGGCTTCACCCAGTACAACTTCAACACCGAGGTGGGGCTCACGCAGAGCTTCTCTAGCCTCGGCCAGTTCTCCGCCAGCGCCAACCCGCGCGGCGGCCGCAGCTTCGACGTGATGCTCAGTCGGGGATTCACCGACATTGTCTACGAGCCCTACGGCGGCAAGACCATCGACGACGGCGAACTGCTCGACAACTACGCCTACAACAAGGCGGAGGTGCGCTGGGTGGAGCAGATCCCGGTGCCCGACTGGGGCGGGATCCTGAGCGAGGCCAACAAGAAGCAGCACACCATCCAGGTCGACATCGACGTGGGCATGATCGACCGCAACGTCGACCGCAACGACGAGTTCCGTGGCGGTGGCCAGCACCCCTTCTACTGGGGCAGCAACTCGCTGCGGCCGAACACCCTGTTCTCCGGGTACCCTGCCTACTCGCTCTCTGGCGAGACGATGGCAATGGTCAACCTGGCCTACCGCTTCCCGATCCGTCGCTACCTCAACAAGCACGTGGGCCCGCTCTACATGCACACCATCACCGGCCAAGTGATGGGCACGGCCGGCAACTTGTGGAGCTTCACCCCACCGGACGACCCGTCGCAGTACTATCGCAACGAGTACGGTGAGCGCGTGGCCTACGACCCCGCCGACGTGAAGCGCGAGATTCCCTTCATCGACGAGGCCCACAAGAACGGGAACTACCTGCTCTACGACGCCGGCGCGGAGCTGCGCGTGAGCAGCACGCTCTTCGACAATTACTACTGGAACAGCTTCGTGCGTGTTTCCTACGGTTTCAACGAGGTCCGTGGCTACGCCGACGTCAACGGCGACGACATCTCCGATACGACGGAGAGCGCGGTGGGCGACGAGCTTTCCAACGAGACGGAGAAGCCCGGCTTCCGCTTCTACGTCGGCCTCGGGACGGGGTGGTAAAATGATGCTGTTTCTTACTCTTTTGTCCTGCGCGCCCAGCTACGACGACGTCGACGTGAAGGTCGTCGGCGTCGGCTACAACCCCGAGGAGATCGGCCCCTCGCCCACGCCGCTCGGCGGCGTCGTCGAGTACTCCTGGGTCAACTTCGCGGGCGGTGGTCTCTCGCTGGCGATGATGCAACTCGGCAGTTTCGACGAGGTCGGTCCCGGCATGGCCGGCTACGCCCCCCCTTACGCGGCGGTGTACGGCTTCTCGTACTTGTTCACGGAGAAGCTCGAGGCGGCCGACTCCCTCGGTGGCGTCACCTCGGTGCCGCCCGAGGCCGAAGACACCTGCTACACCACCTACGAGGCCTCCGGTCCCATCGGTAGCTTCAAGACCGTCGACGTGGGCCAGTGGATGGAGCTCGTCACGGAAGACGGCACCGGTGGTCTACGAATGGACCGGTACCCCCAGCAGTACCCGGCCGACAATCAGGACGCCTTCGCGTACTACTCGGGCATCGACATCTGGACCTTGCAGGCCCAGTATGGGCTCGTACCGGGCGCCGACGGCTCCGTCGCCAACATGAGTCGCCAGGTCGTCCATGCGGCGAGCTACCCGGCCGGACAGGAGGTCGTCTTCCGCTTCCCCGGTGGAATGGCGCCCACCAATGCGCCCCTCGGCTCGGTCCCCGTGTCCAGCCAAAGTGTGGGGGAGACGAAGATCAAGCTTCCGAACTTGCCCGACGGCGTGCAGATGGAGTGGTCGGGACCTCGCTACGACGGCTACGGCAATGTGCTGGAGACTGGCGGCGACGCCCAGCGCACCTGTCTCGCCTACGCGGGGCATCGCGTTGGCGCCCCCTCCGCCACCGACGTGCCCGAGGGCCAGGCGGTGGTCGGATCGCCCCAGAGCGCGGCCGAGTGCTCCAGCGCCCTCTATCAGGACCCGGACGAGGATGATCCGGCCAACATGGGCCAGATGTACACCGGCCCCTGGGACACCGACGATGGCAGCGTCCTGTTCCGCTGGGAGCCCGACGAGGGTCGTACCGATGAGTACGTGCACCTCGCCGTGCGTTTCCTTGGCCCGATCGACGAGGCGGATCCGAACTACCTCGAGGAGGTGGTGCATGAGTCCGCGCCCCAGGCCGTGCAGGGGGACTGGAACGCCGCCCAGCGCGAGAACCTGATCTCATCCGAGGCGGAGGTCCCCGACGGTCGTCGCGCGCCTACCGCCTGCGAAGACGAGGGTAGCTACGAGTTCGATGACGCCTACCTCGACGAGAACGGCGACTACGTGCCCGCGATGCGCGGCGACCCCTTCCACAACATGGCCGAGGTCACCTGCCGGATGAAGGACGACGGCGAGTTTGCGCTCACGGCGCAGATGATCGAGGAGGCTCTGGCCTACGCCCGCGCGCACGGGGCTCAGGGCGCGGTCTTCTACTTTGGCCGGTCGACGGAAACGCAGGTGGAAGTCCCAGCAGCGATGGACAACTACGGCAACCGCAAAGAAATCACGCCGATTGGCGTGGCCACCCGAGCCGTCGACATCGGCCGCTTCTGGTTCGAGGAGTAGCCGCCATGCGCGCCCACGCTTCTTACTTGCTCATCCTCGCCGGCTGCGAGCAGTTCGCTGCTGACCTCCCCGGCTATTACGACGGCGCCACCGGCTCCGCGCCCAGCATCGACAGCATCGAGTCTGGGCAACAGAACGGCAACGTCGGCGGCCTGACCGTCACCATCAAGGGGTCGAACTTCGACGACAGCACGATGGTGCAGTTCGCGCAGCGCAACGCGGTCATCCAATCGCTGAGCGACAGCGAGATCGTTGTCGCCGCGCCCGCTGGCCCGATGGGGGGCGGAGCGGTTTCTGTCACCGTCGGCACAGTCAACGGCTTCGATACCGCAGAGTACGTCTATGACATGGGTCCCGACCTGCTCGAGTCGTCTGCGGGCGAGGAAAACGTCGAGGGCCAGGCAGGCGACTACGATGGCAGCGACGTCGTTGGCTACGTGCTCGTCAACAACTTCTGGGAGAGCTGCTACGGCGGCCTTTCCTCGCGCACCGACGACACCTACGGCGCCGTGGGCTGCACGGACTTCGCGTACATCGGCTACACGGGGCTCAGCGGCAACGCCGAGGCTCTGGAGTTCGCCTACCCGCGATTGCTCAGTGGCTACCAGGGCTTCTTCGGTGCGACCGATCTTGGCGACGCCCAGTGGCGGGTGCAGCGACCCGGCGAACTCGCGTACGCCGCCGCCATCGAGGACTTTCACCTCGACCTGGGGACGGTGCGGATGAGCAACGAGTTCCACGGCGACGATCAGGTCTGCGTCGACATGTCTCAGGTGGCCTCGTACCGGTACGGCGGCGGCGAAGAAGACGCACCTGCGCCCTACACGGTGTACGGCAGCGGCTTGCCCGACGTGTCGAAGCTGGGCGAGGGCGAGTCGTGCGACTCGGGCACCGAGTACGAGGTCGGCGAGCTTGAGTTCTGCGCTCGCGTCAGCGAGGAGGGCGTACCCGACTACCTCTACGAGGCCGACTACCCGGTCATCGAGAACTTCTTCGCCTCCTCCCGCAATGGTCTCGACCCAGTCGAGGTGAAGCTCGACATGCCCGAACTGGGGGTCGACGACGTCTCGATCGTCCTGCCCGAGTCGCTCATCGTCTACAACACCGAGGGCATGTCCCAGGTGCTCGAGGACACGCCGGGCGCTCAGGACCTCTGGTCGTTGTCCGCTTTCGAGCACTGCTTCGACGATGGCGACGACGGCGAAGATCTCGACGACACCGCCCTGACCTACGAATGGAAGGTGAGCCCGCTGCACACTGGCGAGGCAGAGCTGGCGTATCCCGAGGTTGATGGCACCATCCTCGGCTACCGCACCTACGTGCGCATCAGCTTCACCGAGCTGTCCCTCGGCTGGTTCGGTGGCATCGCCTACCCGGTGAGAGCCACCATCACGGTGCCCGACAACTACAACACCTTCGAAGTGGGCGAGGGACGCGACGCCGAGCTCTGGTCGCGCCTCACGGTGCCGGCGTCCGTCTTGTACCAGTTGCCGACGGTCACGATTCCCGGCGGCAACTCTCAGTTCAGCTCGCTCGCGGCCGCCGCTGATGACTCGGGCTACCTCATCACCGAGTTCCAGCGCGTGACGGAGTACACCATCGCGACAGAGAAGGGCCCCGTGGGGTTCGCCTACGTGACGGGCGACTTCGGCTTCTACGAGTGGAAGAATCCCACCGACGACACCTGCCACGACTGTCTCGACGGCGATGGCGACGGCTGGGTGGACGAGCTCGACCCAGACTGCGACAGCGGCGTCGAGGAGACGGGCCGCGGCGCCACAGCGTGCAACGACGGCGCCGACAACGACGGCGATGGCCTGGCCGACAGCCTGGACCCCGAGTGCGCCGACGGTGGCGGCGACGACGAGTCCAACTGCGACAACGGCAAGGACGACGACCGCGACGGATACGAGGACGAGGAAGACGCTGACTGCCAGCGTGGTGATTCCGAGACCTACGCCGACGGCTGCGTCAACGGCCTCGACGACGACGGCGACGGCTGGGCCGACACCGACGACCCCGACTGCCTCGACGACACCGAGGAAGAGGGCGTGGGGACCACCGACTGCAACGACGCCCTCGACGGCGACGGCGATGGCTGGGTGGACGCCCTGGATCCCGACTGCACGAGCGCGACCGAGACCGAGGCGGGCCTCGGCACGGGCGAGTGCAACGACGGCGTGGACAACGATGAAAACGGCGACGTGGATTCGCTCGATCCGGAGTGCACTTCCGCCGACGTGGTGTCGGAGACCCCCTAGAAGGGCCTTGACGACTCGCTGAGGTCTGATAGAAGCAGCCCACCGCGGACGTCGGCGCTGCGGGTTGTCGAGAAAAAATCTTCTTGACGAACCAAGCGCCGACAGATAAATGCGCGGGGCTCCGGACGGGAGGGTCGACGAAGGTCGGCCGAAGCGTCGCGGTCTTTGAAAAACTGGCAGTAGTTTCGTAAGTTCGAATAGAGTTTTGATTCGACCCCGGTTTAGCCACCGGGGGCGGAACAGGTTTCAAACTGGAGAGTTTGATCCTGGCTCAGAGTGAACGCTAGCGGCGGGCCTAAC
>SXON01000134.1 GCA_005778355.1 Pseudomonadota bacterium
CGGCGTCGACACCTCCGACCACGAGGTGAACCTCAAGATCCTGCTCAACCCCATGGTGGCCTCCGGCCGGATCATCGAGGAACAACGCAACGAGATCCTCGCCTCGATGACCGACGAGGTGGCGAACATGGTGCTGGCCGACAACAACGCCAACGGCCGCCTCATCTCGCTCGACGTGGTGCGCTCGGCGCGCGATCCCTTCCCCTATGGGCGGGCGATCGACTGGCTCTGCCAGCGCGGCAACGTCACCCGGCGTTTCCTGGTGTTGCCGAGCGACGACGACATCCGCCGTCGCGCGGCCAACGGACAGGGCGTGGTCCGTCCCGAGCTGGCAGTCATCCAGGCGCACGTGAAGATGCACGTCTTCAAGATGTTGATGGCCGAGGAACTGTCCGCGATCCCCGCCGCGGATCGCCTCCTCCGCAACTACTTCCCAGATCGCGTGCGCCGCGAGTTCGCCGACGACCTGCCGCGGCACATGCTGGCCAAGGCGATCGTGATGACGGTGCTCCTCACCGAGGTGGCCACCGACGCGGGCGCCGCCTACTTCCCGATGATGCTCGAGCTCACCGGCAACAGCGCGGGCAAGATCGCCGCGGCCTGGACCGAGGCGATGCGCATCACCGGCGGCGACCAGCTCAAAGCCGACCTCGTGGCCGCCAAGGCGCGCCCCGAGGGCGCCTACCACGCGTGGACCTTGTTCACGGAGAACGTGCAGCAGCTCGTCATCAACTGGCTGGCTCCGGGAAACCCCGGCTGGCAGGCAGAGGACCCGGGTCGCTTCGCCGAGGCCCTCGCGGCCATCGTGGCGACGCGTCCCGCCGCCGACGCAGCGGCCGCCAAGGCCAACGCCGCTGCGCTCGCCTCGAGCGGCATCGGCAACGGGCTGGCGGATCGGATCTGCGCCGCCAGCAACGCCGTGGCCGCCAGCGAGATCTGCGCCGTGGCCCAGCAGCGTGGGGAGTCGATCCACGACGCCGCCGTGCTCTACCAGTCGGTGGCCGTCGCGAGCCGCCTCGGCCCCACCGTGCGGCTCATCTCCGCCCGGCGTGGCGAAGGCCGCTGGGATCCGGTGGCTCTGGGCATCCAGCGCATCCGCTACCAGGCCCTGCTCCACGAGCTCGTGGTTCACAGCCCGGTCGCCGGATCGTCGCTCAAGTATGGCGTGGAGCGTGGCGCCGAAGCCGTCGCGACCGACCGCGTGAAGGCGGTCGCCGAGGTCGTCGCGCGCGTGGTGGGCGAGCAGCCCGACGTGGCCGCGCTCCTCGTGGGCGAGCAGCGTATTCGCGCGGTGATGTGAGACATTGACGTCGGTGTATAGGAGATAGCCATGGCCCGCGTCGCGCACGTGCGCCTCGACGACGACACCGACGAACTCCTCGACCGGCTTACCCGCCAGACGGGCAAGTCGGCCTCGGAGATCGTGCGCGAGGGCCTGCGGCTGGTGGCGAGCGCCACGCCGCCACCGGTGACGCCCGAGATCATTGGCCTGGGCGCGTTCGACTCCGGACACGATGATCTGGGCTCCAACAAGGCACATCTCCGCGGCTTCGGCGGTTGACGCCCTGGGTCCTGCTCGACACTGGCTTCATCGTGGCACTGCTCGACAGGCGGGAGCGTCGGCACGGCGATTGCGTTCGCGCGCTCAACGGCATCGGCGCCCACCTCGCTACCTGCGAGCCCGCCATCGCCGAGGCCTGCTACCTCTTGCGCGACGTGCCGGGAGCCAGCGACGCGGTGCTTGCCAACGTGGGGCGGGGCACCTTCCGCATCGGCCTGCGGCTCGCGGACGAGGTAGACGAAATCGCGGCGTTGATGGCACGCTACGCGAACCAGCCGATGGACCTCGCGGACGCCTGCCTAGTGCGCATGGCCGAGTTGCTCGACACGGGCCGAATCCTCACGCTCGACGCGGACTTCCGGCGATACCGTTGGCGCGGTCGCCGAGCCTTCGACCTCCTGGTTGAACCCGGGAGCTAGGACAGGTGCAAGGCCCGCCCACCCCCTACTGGTTCGTGCGCCACGGGCAGTCCTTCGCCAACGCGGAGGGCTGGATCTCTGGCTGGATCGACGTCGGGCTCACCGAGCAGGGCGCCGCCGAGGCCGACGCGCTCGCCGAGGCGGTCGCCACTCTGCCGATCCGCCGGTGCCTCGTGTCCGATCTCGCTCGCGCGCGGGACACGGCGCACCGGCTCCTTGCGCTTCGTCGCGACATCCCGGTGCATGTGGAGCCCTCCCTGCGCGAGCGTCACCTGGGCACCGTGCAGGGGCGCCGCCGCGACGACGTCATGTCCGACCCGGTGTCGCGACAAGTGATGCGCATCTGGCACGCCGCGCCTGATGGCGCCGAGACGCACGCGGAGCTCGTCGCCCGTGCCCTCGCCGCGCTGCGCCGCTGGGACGACGGCACGCCCACGCTGGTGGTCGCGCACGGTGCTCTGGTCCGCAACGTCGTCGGCGTGCTCGATGGCCTCGACAACCACGAGATCATGAAGCTCCCCCCGGCCGAGAACTGCGCGCTGATCGCACGGTCGCTGCGATACTGAGCCCCCATGTGGCTCGTCGCCGCCTGCACCCCCACGTCGACCATCACCGGCAACCCCGGCGCCGATACCGCCGTGGCCGACACCGAGGTGGAAAACGCTCCGGGCGACACCGGTCGCGACACGGGTGAAGTCGACCCCCCCGAGCCGGCGATGACCGCGCCCGGCACGGCCACCCTCACTTGCGATGGGCCACTCACGACGAACGATACCCGCTGTGTCTTCGAGGCCTGGTGGCCCGACGGCACCCTGGAGGTGTCGTCGCAAGCCGACGTTCGCGTGCGCGGGCGCTCCAGCGAGGGTTTCCCGAAGCACCAGTTCGGCATGGAGTTCGTCGACGACGCCGGCGAACCCACCAGCGCCGAGCTCTTCGGCATGGGCAGCGAGGGCGACTGGGTGCTCAACGGCATGTGGATCGACCGGGCGCTCTTCCGCAACAAGTTCGCCTTCGACCTTTTCCGCGAGCTCGGCGGCGGGGCCGACTGGGCGCCGGAGTCGGTGTACGTGGAGCTCACGATCGACGGCGACTACGTGGGACTCTACCTGCTGAACGAGACGGTCGACCGCGACGCGTCGCGACTCGACTTCGCGGAAGACGACGGCACCGGCAGCCGTTTCATCGTGGCCGCCAGCGAAGACGGCATCGCGTCGACCGTGCAATACGGCAGCTGGGAAGTGGACTACCCCACCGACCCCTCGCCGCAGGCCGTCACCAACATCGCCGCGCGACTGGGTGACTGGGAGCGCGAGATCACCGCAGGCGGCGATCCCTTCACCGAGATGGACCTCGACAGCTTCGTGCTCTTCGTGCTGATCGAGGAACTCGTCAAGAACAACGATGGGTATTACCTGTCGCACCGCGTGTATACCGGCGACGACGGGTTCCTGCACATGGTGCCGTGGGACCTCGACCTCTCGCTCGGCCAGCCCTCCTACAACGACAACGAGAACCCCTACTCGTGGATTGCCTACCGCCCGGCCATCGTGGCCGACAGCGCCAACGACGCCTTCCACGCGCGCTTCTCGTCGGTGTGGGCCGAGGCGCGCGAGGGCCTGCTCGCCACCGACGCCGTGCTCGCCCGGCAAGAAGCCTACCGGGCACACATGGGCGACGCCATCAACCGCAACTGGGCCCGCTGGGACATCATGGACGTAGACTTCGGCGGCTACCTCTACGTGGTGAGCTCGCCCGAGGAGGAGTACGCCCGCGTGTCGGCTTGGACAGAGGCACGGCTCGAATGGATGGACGCAGCGGTGGAATCTTATTGACCCCTTGACAGGTCAACGTGCGCTGTGTGAGACTGCCCTCGACACGGAGAAGACGATGAAAAAAGTGCTCATGCTCATGGCTCTCGCCGCCCCCACCAGCGCCTTCGCCGGCTTCGGTGCCACCGCGCACATGACTGGCCTCAGCGACGGTACCGGCTGGTACCCCTCCCTCGACTGGCGCCAGAAAGGTGTGCACATCAACCTGCAGGCGGTCGATCTCATCGACTCCCTCGGCGACGACCAGCTCGACCTCGGGGCCGGCTTCGCCATCGTGGCGGGCAAGAAGAGCATCAGCCCGCAGGTGGAAGGCACGATCAGCCCCGGCGCGGCGCTCCGCTACTACTCCATCAACGGCGACATCGGCGACGCGATGGAGAAGGCGAAGCAGCAGCGCTCCGGCTTCAACCTCGTCGGCCAGTTCCGCATGGGGATGGAGATGAAGGAGAAGATGGGCTTCGGCGTGTACGTCGTGCCGCAGCTCGGCATCACCAATCTCAAGACCCTCGGTGGCAAGGAAGACGACAGCGAGTTCAAGCTCGTGGGCGGCGGTGGCCTCGAGGTCAGCGCCTGGTTCGTCGGCAACTAGCCCCGGACATGGCCGATCGTCGCTCAGAAGTGAGCTCGGCGGACACGCGCGTCGAGATGACGCAGCTCGTCTTGCCCGAGCACACCAACGCGATCGGCACCATCTTCGGCGGCCAGGTGGCGGCGTGGATTGACGTCTGCGCCGCCATCGCCGCGCAACGATTCTGTCGGCGCCAGGTAGTGACAGCCTCGATCGACGAGCTTCACTTCTTGCATCCGATCCAGCGAGGCCACATTGCGATCTTCCGCGCCACGGTGAACGCGGCGTGGTCGCGATCCCTGGAGGTTGGCGTGCGCGTGGAAGGCGAGGATCCCCTCACCGGCGAGCGCACCCACACCTCGAGCGCCTACCTCACCTTCGTGGCGCTGGAAGCGGATGGCTCCCGCGCGAGCGTCCCCCGGCTCGTCCCCGGGACGCCCGACGAGACTCGTCGAATGGCCGAGGCCGACGCGCGGCGCGCCCACCGTCTCGCCACCCGGGCGGCACGGGCAGCACGATGATCGTCCTGGCCTCGGCGTCCCCACGGCGACGCGAGCTGCTCGCCGCGGCGGGCATCACCTTCACCGTCCATCCGGCCGACGTCGACGAGGCGCAGCACCCCGACGAGGAGCCCGTCGCCTACGCGCTCCGGGTGGCCACCGCCAAGGCCCACGCCATCGACGCGGTGCACGTCCTCGCCGCCGACACGGTGGTCCACCTCGACGGCCGCGTCCTGCACAAGCCTGGCCTGCCCGACGCCGCTCGCGCCACGCTGCGCCTGCTCTCGGGTCGCGAGCACACCGTCAGCACCGCAGCGGTGTTTCGCGGGGCCGTGGAACGCAGCGTGGTGGTCCACACCCGCGTGTGCTTCCGCGCCCTCGGCGACGAGGAGATCGACCGTTACGTCGCCACCGGCGAGCCGCTCGACCGCGCGGGCGCCTACGCCATCCAGGGCGGCGGCGGCGCGCTGGTGGACTGGATCGACGGCAGCTACACCAACGTGGTGGGCCTGCCGCTGCGCGAGACGCTGGCGATGCTCGCGCGATAGGCGCCGTGGCCATGTCCATCGCCGAAAACCTCGCGCACGTTCGCTCAGCCCTCCCCGCCTCCGTCACGCTCGTGGCCGTGAGTAAGACTCGCCCCTCCGCCGACATCCGCGAGGCGATGGCCGCTGGCCAGGTGGACTTCGGCGAGAACTACGCCCAGGAGCTGCGCGACAAGGCCGCCGAGATCGAGGGCGCGCGCTGGCACTTCATCGGTAGCCTGCAACGCAACAAGGTGAAGTACGTCGTCGGCCGCGCCACCCTGGTTCACGACGTCGACAGCATCGAGCTCGCCGAGGAGATCGGCAAGCGGAGCGCGGTACCGACGGGCATCCTCGTCGGGGTGAACTTCGGCGAGGCGCAGAAGTCTGGGGTGCCCGCGGCCGAGGCTCTCGGCTTTGCCAAGCGCGTCGTCTCCGTGCCCGGCGTGGCGCTGCGGGGACTCATGTGCATCCCGCCCCCTTCCGAGGAGCCCGAGGCCGCCGCCCCCTACTTCGCCGAGCTCGCGGGCATCGCCGCCGCGGGTCGCGACCAGGGCCTGCCGCTGCACGAGCTCTCGATGGGCATGAGCCACGACTGGGCCGTGGCGGTGCGTCACGGCTCCACGATCGTCCGGGTGGGCACCGCCATCTTCGGCGCCCGCCCGGCGAAGCTCACCTGATCTCGAAGACCACTCCGCGCGCCTCGCCCGCGTCGACCCGGATCTTCTGGGTCTGCGCCCGTCCCCGGCGGGGGACGAGCTTCACGTCGTGAACGCCGGCCGGTAGCTCCAACACCACCTCCTCGTCCACGGCGGCCTTGTACTTGCCGTCGATGTAGATCTTTCCGGGCACGTTGCTCACCACGCGGAGCGCCCCAACGAGGACGATAGACGACTCGGCGGGCGGGGTCGCCGGGGGCGGAACGGGCGGCGTGGCCGTGACGGGCGGTGGGTCGACGGGTGGCTTGGCCGCAGGCGGTTCGATCTCGACGGGCACCTCGGCTGGGGGCGCCGTCGGCGGCGCGACCTCCAGCTGGGTCGGTACCTCGGCGGGCGGCGGCACGTCGACGTGCGGCTCGTCCTCGCCTCCCGGCACCCGCGGGGTCTCGACGCCCGGTGGAGTTTCCTCGGGAATCACCACGTCGGCGACCGGATCCCGCGGCGAGTCGACCCGCTCGATCTCACGCTGGATCTTCGACCACGTGCCGGCGAGACCGGCGACCACCAGCAGCGCGCCGGTCACCGCCCAGGCCCACGCGGGAACGCGTCGCCGCGGCGGCGGAGTACGCGGGACGAACTTGCGACTGGCGCTGCGCACGGCCGGCAGGGGCGCCTGCAACGCGCGGTCGGGGAGCCGCGCCGAGGGCACGCCCTGGCGCTCGTAGAAACCATCGTCAGCAAGGTTGACGCCCGGCGCCTCGGCGGCAGGATGATCGTGCGGGAGGTCGTGCTCCTCGGGCACCGGGACCCTCGGCGTGACCGGCCGGACCTCGGGCGGGGACGGCGCGCCGATCACCTCGCTCACGATGGGGCGTCGCAAGGGCGGCTCGAGAGGTCCGGGTCGCGGGCGCGCCGCGCTGGGCGGTCGGATGACCTCGCGGGATGGCGCATCCTCGTCGCCCTCCACCCACACGCGCCTCTCCGGCGTGGCCACGACCGTGCTCGCCCCTTGATCGAGGCCCCTGGTACGCGCGGGCACCCGGTCGCCACGGGGCAGTGCGAATCGGAACTCCGTGCCCTCGCTGTTGGCACGCGGCTCGGCGGCGCCAGAGCGCGCGACCGGCACTTCCACCTCCGCGACGTCGGAGATGTCGGTCCGCCCGTCCAGTCCAGCGCGAACGCGCACCGGCGCGACGGCTCGCGGCGGACCGATGTACAGGCGCGCGGGTCCGGCGTGCGCGACCGCCGAGTCGTCGTCGACTGGGTCCGGTGGCGGATCCTCGGGCAACGGGGCAGGCATGGTCGGCAGCTGGACGGCTCGCCCACGGGTCTGCGTCGCGATGGGGTCGGGCTCGGGCACCGTCATCTGGATGGGCGGCGGGGCCGGCATCTCGATCCGGTGCGGCCGGTCGTCAACAAGCAGCGCACGCGGGCGTGCAAACAGGCTCTTGGGACGGTAGGGCGGCCGTTCGGCCAAGAGGAAACCCTAGTCCTGGTCCCAGGCGCGCTCGAGCGGCCCGGTGCCGTCGCTCACGAACTGGCGAACCTGGCCAAGTCGCGACTCGTCCAGGGCCAGCGTCAACCCCGTGGCCGACATCTGCGGGTGGAGCACCGCCTCCTTGATGAGCGCGTTCACCGCGCGCCGCAAGACCTTCTGGTGCTCGCTGTCGAGCCCCCGGAAGAGGTTGTCAGCCCGAACGAAGTTGGGCCGGACGTAGCCCCGCTGCGCCACCTGGTTGAGCAACGCGCGCACCAGCGCCTTGTGCGCGTGCTCGTGCGGCGAGGGCGCGGGCGGGCCCTCCCACCAGGTTTCAAGGCCGCCGGCCACGCGGATGCGTTCCACGTTCGCGCTGTCGAGGCGCAAGTCGGAGGGCAAGGAGCCATCGGCCACGAGAATGCGAACGATCTCGAAGGGGGTGAGCTCCAGCCAGCGTGCCACCTGCTCGATGGTCATGCGCTGAAACAGTTCGAGGCCGCTCATGCGCTTTCCTCCTCGCCGAGCATCGTCGGGCGAACCCAGAGTCCGTAGAGTTCAATCCCGGCCGCCGTCAATTCCTCGGCTTCTTCGCGTACAGCGCCGATCTCTTCGAGCGCCCGCTCGTTGATATCTCCCTGGACCGCGCACTCGCCGAGCCACACCTGGATGGCGAGACAGCCGTGGAGATCGCTGTACTGGATCGGCGCGGATCCGGCCCCGATAGCAGCGAGCAGTCGCGACACCGCGGCCACCACGCGGTAGGCAAACAGCGAGCAGAGGTCTTCCTTGCGCTCGGCCCAGTCGCGACTCACTGCCGAGGGCACCGGCAGCACCGCCACCAGCGCCTCGGGCGTGCCTGCGGGGGCATCGACCGAGAAAAGCACCCCCACGCCCACCGGATCGAGCCCGAGGTTGGGCGGGCCGGCGTTGCTCGCCGCGATCACCGGCTCGAGGCGGCGTCGCACCTTGTCGTGGTGGTCGAGGATGGCCCGGCGATAGCTCTGCGGGAGCGCGGCCAGCGAGGCCTCGATCTCGACGAACTTCTCGTACTCCTCCACCGCCGAGGCGATCTCCGGGTCCTGGAGCTGGGCCTGCAACGCCGCCTCGCGCTCGGCGATGGCCTCGGCGAGCAACGAGGCGCGGGCCTCGATCACTTGCCGGTCGTTGGCGAGGCCCTGCCGAATGGCAACGCGTTCGCGACGCTCCGACTCGAGCCCCACCTGCGTGTGCTTGTCGCGTAGTTCGGCGCGCAGGGTGGCCAGGGCCACCAGCTGCCGCTGCGCCTCCTCGATCTGGCGCCGGGCGGCATTCTCCTCGTGGTCGACCTCAGCCACCGAGGCGCCAAACTCAGCGTCGGCACGAGCCTTCCACTCGGCGATCTCTTCGAGCTCGGCGATCACCGCCGGGCGTTGGGGGTTGCCGCTCATTTGTCTCCTAGTTCATTCGCATTCGGCCCAGAGGCCCTGATTGCCCGACTGGGCGGCGTCCTGCGCGCTGTAGAGAAGGTCGGCGAGCCGGATGTCATCAAACTCCTCGTAAACGCGCGCGTATCCGTAGCGGATCACGATGTCGTTGACGAGGACGGCGGCGTCGCTGGAATCCGGTTCGCACACCTCGTCCTCGTCTACCTCCTCGCACTCGTCGACGTCGTCGTACACGTCGCCGAGGATCACGTAGGCCAGTGCGCGATCGTAGGCGTCGGTGCAGGTCCGGTCGAAGCTCAGAATCACCCACTGGTCGAGCAAGAGGTCGCTCGTGAAGTTGGCCGCCTCGTCGCCGTAGCAGTCGGCCACCTCGGTGCTGTCGTGGGCGATCTCGGGCGCGTCGACGCCGAGCATCCTCACGTCGAGCACGTAGGCATCGTCGCCGCTGGGCTCCTCGGCGCTACTATTGTTGACCTCGCCGGTGTCGGGCTCCTCGCTCCCACCCAGCTCGTCCTCGTTGCCGTAGGCGTACACCCGCACGGTGTCGCCATCGAGCACCTCCACCACGTAGGCGAGCATGTCGGGCGCGCAGTGCGGCCCCTCGGCCAGGGGCACGTCGTCGAAGGTGTAGCAGGCGGCGAGGAGGGCGATCATGGGCGTCGCGCCACGCGGCGCGCAGAAAGGCTACCATGCGGCGCAGCTACGAGCCCGCCCTGAACCCGACGCCCGCCGCTCCCCGCCCGCTCGGCGACGACAACCAAGCCGCCTCGGCCCCCGTCCTTGCCGCTCGCGGCCTCGGCAAACGCTACGACATCTACCCCAACGATCGCAGCCGTTTTTTCGAGTTTCTTGGCAGCCGCTCTCATCATCGCGAGCACTGGGCGGTGCGGGGGCTCGACCTCGAGGTGCGACGCGGGGAGGCCGTGGGGGTCATCGGCAGCAACGGCGCCGGCAAGAGCACATTACTTCGACTCCTGTCGGGGATCACCGAGCCCACCGAGGGACAAGTGGCCGTTCCCGGGCGACTGAGCGCCCTGCTCGAGCTGGGCGTCGGCTTCCAGGAGAGCTTCACGGGTCGCGAGAACATCGAG
The DNA here is from genome assembly GCA_005778355.1 of Pseudomonadota bacterium. Classification (GTDB taxonomy): domain Bacteria; phylum Myxococcota_A; class UBA796; order UBA796; family SXON01; genus SXON01. The sequence goes on from SXON01000134.1 coordinate 10,053, forward strand.
CTCGGCTGTCAGCTCCTCGGACTCACGCCGGCCGAGGTCGAGGCGCGCATGCCCGACATGATCCGCTTCGCCGAGCTCGGCGCCTTCATCGACGACCCCGTGCGCACCTACTCCACCGGCATGGCGCTCCGTCTCGGCTTCGCCATCGCCGTGCACGCGAGCGCCGATGTGCTGGTCGTCGACGAGGTGCTGGCGGTGGGTGACCAGTCTTTCCAGCGAAAGTGCATCCGCAAGGTGGAGAGCATGCTCGCCGACGGCTGCGGACTGGTTCTCGTGTCTCACGATCTGCACGCCATTCGCGCGCTCTGTCGCGACGTGATCTGGCTCGACCAGGGGCGCCCCCGCATGCGCGGACCGGCCCGAGAAGTCGTGGAAGCCTATCTCGACCTCGACCGCGTGCGCGCGGCACGGGCTCGGACCGACGGGGAGGCCCCCCGGCCCGCGCCCCAGCCGGCCCGCGTCCTGCCACTGCCGCCCTCGAAGGTGACGGAGGACGACGCCGAGCTCCAGGCTGCCGTGCTGCGCGCCACGGCGTTGCCCGACGCGGCCTCCCTGTGGACCGATTCGCCCGGCGACGCGCCACGCCTGGAAGACGCCGAGGGCCTCCGGGTGAGCGGCACCGGCGAGGTGCGCATCCTCAAGGTGCGGACCACCAACGCGGTCGGCGAGGCGGTCGAGCGCGTGCGGACCGGCGAGAGCCTGGTCGTGGCGGTCACCTTCCGGACCACCGAGGCCGTGGAAGACCCGATCTTCGGCGTGGCCTTGCATCGCAACGACAGCACCTACGTCTACGGCCCGAACACCCACTTCGACGGTGTGCTGCAGGGTCGCTACCACGGCGTGTACACTTATTTCCTACACTACCCGAGACTCCAGCTCCTCGGCGGCAAATACCGACTCAGCGTGGCGGTGTACGACAAGGGACACGTGCGCCCCATGGCCTGGCACAACCAGCTCTACGAGATCGAGGTGGCCCAGGACTGTGAAGACCACGGCCTCGTCCAGTTGCCACACCGCTGGGGCATGGTGACACACCACGAGGAACGCGGACGGTGACGCGGGTTCTCCTCGTCGGAGACCGCTCCGACCGAGGCTTCGCCGCCCTGCGCACGCGTCACTTCGCGGCGGCGCTTGACGGTTTCGCCGTCGAGGTGGTGGACTGGCGCGAGCCGGGCTCGGTCGGCGACTACGACCTCGTCGTGAGCGCTTCGAACTACGGCCCCACGCGTGTCGCGACACGCCTGGCCGGCGATGACCATCCCCTCTGGATCGACGTGGCAGGCGACCCCTTTGCGGAGGCCCAGCTGGTGGGCGGCCAGGCCGCAGCGGCAGAAGCGCTCGCCACCTGGGGACCGGCCCTCGCGCGAGCCGACGCCTTCTCCGTGGTGTGCGAGCCCGGCGCGCACGCGCTCATCGGCGCGCTGGGAGCGACGGGCCGGCTGCCGCTCCTCCCGCCGGGCAACGAGGGCGTGAACCTGATGCCGGTGGCGATGGACTTCCCCGATCCGCCGGGACCCCCTCGGGAGCCGGGGACGACGGTCGCGCTCGTGGGCGGCTTCAACACCTGGTTCGACGACGAGACCCTCGCGGCGGCGCTCCTGCTCGCGATGGACGAGGGCGATATCCGCTGTGTAGTGACCGGCGGGCCCATCGAGGGACACTACACGGCCGGCTACGCTCGATTCCGCGAGTCTATGTCGCGACATTCATCGCGCTTCATCTTTCACGAGTGGCTGCCCCACGAGCAGCTCGCCGAGGCGCTCGCTCCGGCCCACCTGCTGGTGACGCTCGACCGACCTGGTCCCGAGGCGGCGCTCGGCAGTCGCACCCGGCTCCTGTACGGCCTTCACCAGGGGCTCCGCGTCGTGACCACGGGCGGCTCGCCGCTCGCGCGAAAGCTCGCCCGGGACGGTCTCGCGACGCTGGTGCCGATGGCCCACGAGGTGGGCCGCGAGGTGGCAGCGCGGGCGCTTGCCCGGGAGATTCTCTCGCCGCGCGCCGCGCCTCCCGTCGATGCGCTGCGGTCGCGACTTTCGGTCGCAGCCACGACGGCGCCCTTGCGCACCTGGGCGTTGAACCCGGTGGTTCGCCCCCGTGTCGCGACCCCATTCGCGCCGATCCTCGCCGAGCGGGATGCGCTCCGTGCGGAGCTCGAGGCGTTGCGAGGCTCGGTCAGCTATCGGTGGCTCGATTGGGCGCGGCGGGGGCGCCGACGGTGAGGACTCAACGTCGGCCTCGTTCCTGATCCAACCGAGTCAAGGCATCGGCTGCGGATCGTGTCTGCCGAAGGCGCGCGGCCCAGGGGCGACCGGGGTGGAGCGCGTCCCACCAGGGCACTTCGCCCCGGTGCCGTCCGGACCCCGGATCGTGATTCCCAAAGCCCTCGATGCACACGTTCCAGACCGGCTGGAAGGACTCGATGAGCAGTCGCTCCGCCATGGTGATCCAGATCGGCGTGACCGCGAGGTAGCGGCACAGGAAGTCGGCCGTTCGCAGCGTCGAGTGGGCGGCAGCGATCGACCCGTGGTGCTCACGGAGCCGACCCCACAGCGGCGAGCCGGGGTCGGAAGCCTGGCCCTTCCTCGCCCCCGAGGGAACTGCCTTCCCAACGTAGATGGGGCGCGCGCCTTCCGGCGGGCGCTCGCCCCAGTAGGCCGGGAAGTCGCCCGCGTAGAACAGGGCATACACGCCCGCGCCTTCGAACGCCCTCGCAACCACCTCATCCAAGGCCCACGGGCCTCGCCGCATCAACTCTTCGACGCAGTTCCGGGCCAAGTTTTCGTAGTCGAGCGGGTTGTACTCACGACCCTCACTTGGCGGCGGCACGCTCCGCCTCCAGGCGGCCGGCCACGGCTTGGGCGACCACCGCCGCCAGTGCCATGGGCACCGCGTTGCCGATCTGCCGCATCACCTCCGACCAGGCCCCCTGCAGGATCCATGCGTCGGGAAAGGTCTGCAGCCGCGCGGCCTCGCGGACGGTGACGTAGCGGATCGAGCCGTCGTCGAGGACGACGGTGTTCTCGCCGCCGGGCACGCCGTGAACCCCGGCCTTCAGAGTCTTGGAGGGCCAGTCGAGCGGGCTGCCGGTGTGACCCGGGTAACTTCGCGCCCCGGGGATGAGCCGGTGGGTCGGGTCGCGACCAGACACCGTTGGTACGGGGAGGTCGCTGATCGCTTCGCGCACCGTGCGCCAGGGAAGGCGGCCGTCGTCGCGCTGGGCTCGACCCTGGGCACGGAGCAGGGCGGCCTTGCTGTGCGTGGCCTCCGGGAAGGCCCAGCGGATGCCGAGGTCGGCGCGGAAGCCCACGACGAACACGCGCTCCCGGCTCTGCGGCACCCCGAAGTCCGCCGCGTTGAGCACCTCGTGGAACACGTCGTAGCGCAGCCCGCCGACACTCGTTTCCAACCGGGCGAGATGTGCGCTCCAGTCCTCGCCTTCGGTGGGAACCACGTCGGGATTCTGCAACTGGCGAAGCACGTAGTTGAAATAGGGCGCAAACGCCGGGCGCAGCAGGCCGCGCACGTTCTCCATGATGAACGCCCGGGGCGCGAGCTCCCGCACCGCCCGCGCGAACTCGGGGATCATGTTTCGCGCGTCGGCACTTGCACGGTGCTTGCCGCCGAGGCTGAAGGGCTGGCAGGGCGGCCCACCCGCCACGAGGTCGACCGGGCCCAGCGCGCGGAAATCGACGTCGCGCACGTCGCCCTCCCGCACGTCCCAGTGCTCGATCCCGGCGAGCGTGCGCGCCTCGACGTTGCGCCGGAGCGTGGCGCACGCGTCGTCATTCCACTCCACCAGCGCACGGTGTTCGAAACCGGCGGCGCGCGTGCCCAGAGCCAGACCACCGGCGCCGGTGAACAGTTCGACGGAGACAAGCGGCATGGTGGCGAGATGATCCTAGCCAGAGGGTCCCACGGAATCCACGCACCACCGCCTATGCCCCCCAGGGCGAGACAAACGCGAAACTATGCCCCCCGGAAGGAGACAGCTGCGGCCCTTCGCGTCCACGCGTGCGGCCGCGAGTCACAGGTAAGCGCCGAATCTCGGCGTTTGCCCGTTTCGCCCTGGCGCTCCCAATAGTCCACGACGGGCGTTGTCTCATCCACGAGGGCATGCTCGCGCCCGTGTCTCATCCGCAAGGGCTTGGCCCCGGCGCGATGGCCACGAACGTACTGGCTCACAAGGCGGTAGTTCGCGCGGCCGCCCCGGAGTCGGCCGCGAAGGCTGAAGTGAGGCGGGGCGGGCGCGTCAGCGGGGCCGGGGAGCGAGGCCCCGCCGCGCCCGATGCAGCTGTGCTCCCTCCGGGTGTGCCTACCGCCATGACGTTCGTGCCGCCAGGCCCCATGATCGCCGTTGGAGGTGGATAATAGGCGACTTGGGCGCGCCACCGCGCAGGCGCTCCAGCAGCTCAGGAGGGTGCGATGACGACAATGAAGTCTGACGGTTGGTGGCCGAAAGTGCAACAGAGGATCGTCTGGGCTGTCGCGCTCGCGCAGACGGTCTTCTTGAGTTTGCTGGCGTTCGGGGTGCTGTCGCAGGGCACCTTCGGCGTCGCGTCGCCGTGGCTCCAGGCCTGAATCGGGGCGATGCTCGGCGCGGTCGTA
>SXON01000135.1 GCA_005778355.1 Pseudomonadota bacterium
ATGCTCCGCGTGTACGCGATCACGTACAGCTAGGAGCCTGGCGGCGGAGCGGCCCGCAGCAACAGCGCCGGGCGCGCGACCCTACTTCTTCTTACCCTTGCCCTTCTCCACGCCGGAGGGCTTCTGCGCCTTGCTCCCCTTGTTGGCGGGCGCACGAAAACCCGGTTTCGGGGCGGCGTCGGTGGGACGGCTGAGGAGGGAGGGAGGGGCGATGGGGGTGGTTTTCTTGGTTTCGTCGGCCATGGCAATCGCCGTCTAACCCCGGAAGTCGCGGATGACGCGGAAGCCGAAGCCCGCCTCGGCCACGCGCTCCGCTGGGGCGTCGAAAGTTCCCACCCCGGGGGGCAACCCGCCGAGCGCCGCGAGGAAGGCCGGCGTGGCGAGCACCTCGCCCCCCTCCGCCACGTCTTCCCCGAGCACGAAGGCCCGGTTCACCTCGGCGCCGAACACGTCGACGCCCGGGATCAACAGGCACTCGCCGTGCCCCAGCCCGATGCACGGGTGCACCGGGTCGGGGTGTCCTGCCTCCGCAGCGTGCAGGCGCTTGACGGCGTCGAGCGCGTCGAGGAGGGCCGCCTCGGCGCTCGGGTAGACCACGAAGAGCGTGTCGGCCACGCGCTTCACTCGCGTGCCGCCGAGCCCGAGCGCGCGCTGCGCCACCTGCGCCCGGCCGAGCGCGTACACGATGCCGCGCGCGTCGGTGCGGCGCACCATCCCGGTGAAGTCGACCACAAGCACGGCCGCCACCGTGCCGAAGCGCCGGTGCGCCTCGGCCTCGGCCGCTGGGTCGCTCACCGCGCGTTCGACCAGTGCCTGGAAATCGAGGAAGGCGAGATCACTCATTGTCCCTCCCTATCCAGCGCGCGGCCACGCTCGTCGAGCCAGCGAGGCAGGTTCACGATGGCCGCCTCGGCACTGAGGCGCGCGGTCTTGCCGAGGCGCACGCCCCGGGGGTCGAGGAAGGTCGGCGTGTCGGCCCGGGCGGCGGCGACCGTCCACGCCCATCCGAGTCGCAGCGCCTCGGCCTCCATGCGACGCCACTCCTCGATGGAAAAAACAAGCGGCAATGCGGACCGTTTCACCTGGACACCGAGCTGCCAGGGGCCACGCGTCGCGAGCAGGTCGAAGGCGCCGCGCGAGGCGCGAGACTGGTAGACAAGGTCGAAGCCCATCGACGCGAGCGCCTGCGCCACGCGACGCTCCCCCTCGTCGCCCAGCACCGTCATCGGCACGGCGGTGCCCTCCGGCGCGCGCCACGCCACCCAGAGCGCAAAGACGGGATCACTCACGCGCCAGCCTCCGCCTGGGCCCCGGGAGAGCACGTCGCCCAGTCGCTCGATGTAGCGGACGGTGTCGCCCGACGGGGCGCCGATCGCCTCCGCGATGTCGGTGAGCCGCATGCTGCCGTCGCCGCGCGCGACCGTGGTGAGCACCGCCGACGCCGCGGCCGAACGGCCCACCACCTCGCCGAAGTGGCGGTCGAAGTAGAGGCCGAGCCGCCCGGTGCGCGAGAACAAGACGCGTTGCAGCACCTCCTTCAGCGTGCCCTCGTCGAAGGGCTCGCCCTCGCGGAGGAGCTCCTCGCCCACCACCTGCAGGTAGAAGGGGTGACCACCGAGCACCGAGTAGATCCGGCGGGCCGTGGCCACGCTGAACCGGCCTTCCGACGCGAGCGTGAGCATCTCCACGGCGTCGGGCTCGGCCATCGGGCCGATCTCCACGATGGTGAAGTGTTGGAAGAAGGGGGAGGCCGTCGACGTGCACAACTCGCGGAGCAGGGTGGGCTCCGAGCCCGAGATGACGTAGGCCACCCGCTCGTGGCGCTGCCACGCCGAGCGCGCGGTGGCGAGCACGTCGAGACCGAGGCGCCCTGACGCCCCGGCAATGGCCTGGAACTCGTCCCACACCGACACCATCGAACCGCCGGTGGCCAGCGCCACGCGCTCGGGAAAGTCGAGGCACCACGTGACCAGGTCGGCGTTCATCTTCATGCGTGGCAGGCGGAAGATCTGGTCCTGGTCGTCGGTGCCGAGCAGGCGAACGGCGTCGCTCCGGCCGAGGAGCGTCTCGCAGCCGCCCTGGATCGCCGCGCTGGCGAAGCTTCGCCCCGTTGGGTCGGGAGCGAGGGCGTCGAGTGCCCGCAGCGCGTAGCGCCGGAAGAGGTCGAGGCTCACCGGCGCGCTCTCGAGCACGTCGGTGACCACCGCCGCCGGGCTTCCCCCGGACCGGCGCACCGTCTCCAGGATCAGGCTCGTCTTGCCCACTTTTCTCAAGCCGATGAGGGCGAGCCAGGCCGCAGGGCGCCGGTGCTCGAGGTTGTCCATCAGCTCGACGATGCGGCGCGACTCGGTCGTGCGGTCGAAGAAACGTTGTTTCGTGGCTGGAGTGTGGCTGTAGAACATTCACGGCGGGTTTACTGTGGAGTCTGCCACCCGGCAACATCGCCAGCTGGAGTCTTCGCCACGTGGCAATATTGACACGTGGCAATATTGCCAGTACACCGTCCGAGTTAGATCGCCGCATGCGCCCGGCCCTCTCCCGCCGCCTCACCGGCTTTGGCACGACGATTTTCACCGAGATCACCCGCCTGGCCAACCAGCACGGTGCGGTGAACCTCGGCCAGGGATTTCCCGACTTCGACGGCCCCGAGTTCGTGAAGGAGGCGGCGATCCGCGCCATCCGCGAGGGCCACGGGCAGTACGCGCGCATGACGGGCATCCCGGCGCTCAACGCGGCGCTCGCGGCGAAGTACTGTCGCGACTGGGGGCTCGACTACGACGCCGACGCCGAGATCACCGTCACCAGCGGCGCCACCGAGGCCATCTGGTGCGCGATCCAGGGCCTCGTCGACGTGGGCGACGAGGTGGTCATCTTCGAGCCCTACTACGACAGCTACAAGGCGAGTATCCTCAACGCTGGGGGCATCCCGCGCGCGGTCACCATCCATCGACCCGCGACCCCGGGCGGCCGGTGGTGCTTCGACCCCGACGAGCTGCGCGCCGCCGTGACCGAGCGCACGCGGGTGATCCTCCTCAACACGCCGCACAACCCCACGGGGAAGGTTTTCACCCGAGAGGAACTGTCGCTCGTGGCCGAGTTGGCGATCGACCGCGACCTAGTAGTCGTGTCCGACGAGGTGTACGAGCACCTCGTGTACGCAGGCGAACACGTGTCGATCGCCACCCTGCCGGGCATGCGAAAACGTACCGTCGTGGTGAGCTCACTCGGCAAGACCTTCTCCCTCACCGGCTGGAAGATCGGCTGGACCTGTGCCCCGCCCCGGCTCACCGCCGCCGTGCGCGCCGCGCACCAGTTCGTCACCTTCGCCACGGCCACGCCCTTGCAACACGGCGCGGTGGCGGCCATCGAGGCGCCGCGCAGCTACTACGACGAGCTGCTGAGCACATACCGCGGCCGCCTCGACCAGCTCGCTGCCGGGCTCGAAACCGCGGGCTTCGATGTCTTTCGCCCCGAGGGCACCTACTTCGTGGCCGCCGGCATCGAGCGTTTCGGTCGCGACGACGTGGCCTTCGTGAAGCACCTCGTCGAGCACGTGGGCATCGCCGCGATCCCGCCGAGCGTGTTCTACGACCGCCCCGCCTTCGGTCGC
>SXON01000136.1 GCA_005778355.1 Pseudomonadota bacterium
CAGAGCTTGCGTCGCATCTCGGGCGTGGGCATGGGGAACTCGACCACCGCGCCGAAGCGTCGCAAGAAGGCCTCGTCGATGTTCTCCTGCAAGTTGGTGGTGAGGATCGCGCAGCCCTCGAACACTTCCAGCCGTTGCAGCAGGAAGCTCACTTCCTGGTTGGCGAAGCGGTCTTGCGCCTGCTTCACCTCGCCGCGACTGCCGAAGAGCGCGTCGGCCTCGTCAAACAGCACCACGGCGGTGCCGCCCTCGGCGGCGTCGAAGATCTCTCGCAGGTTCTTCTCGGTCTCGCCTACCCACCGGCTGATGACACTGGAGAGGTCGACGCGGAACAGGTCGAGCCCCAGGGAGCCCGCGATCACCTCGGCCGCCATCGTCTTGCCGGTGCCGGGGCCGCCGGAGAAGAGGGCCTTGATGCCGTAGCCGCGGGCGCGGATCTTGTTGGCGCCCCAGCGGTGGTACACGTTTTCCTGTTCCGACAGGTAGTGCGTGAGGTGGATGAGCTGGCCCTTCACCTTCTCGGTGATGATCAGGTCGTCCATCTGGTACTGGGGGATCACGTGCTGCGCGAGGCCGCTCAGCGACTTGCGGTCGGAGCCGCCCACGCGCACCGGGGAGGGCAACCTCGGGAGGGCACTGCGGAGCCCGACCTGTGAGGACCCGGCAACTGGGCCGTGTGTCAAGGAAATGTCAAATACATGTGCTGGTGCTTGCATAAAAAAAAAACTCGCAGCGTATTGTCTGTCGCGACATCAGGGGTTTGCTCTTGTCGCGACGCATCCTACTTGCCGCGCTGGCGGTTCTTTTCCTTGCGCTTCCGGCTTCAGCCACGATGCGCCGCACCCCCGGGGCATGGTTGTTCGGCCAGAGAACAGTGTTTTCGGACGGTTCTGCCAGCCCGATCTTCCACCCGCTGAGCGACCCCATGCCGAGCGCCGGGGTGATCAACGTGCGGGTGTCCACGGAGTTGGCGGAAACTTCTGGGAACTGCAAGGTTCGCCCCGCGCTCCGCTGGTCCGACGACGGGATCGGCTGGGGCTCGTCGAGCACCATCGTCGCGACCTACCGCAGCACGACGGGCGTCGACTACGGCTCCAGTTACGTCGATATTACCGCGCTCGGCGCGCCGAAGCCGTGGGTCCAGTTCGGGCTCGAGGTCGCCAACACCAGCGGCACCCGGGTCGAGGTGTGCAACGCCTCGCTGATGGTCGAGCCGAAGGAGCGGTAGCGTGCCTCCCGCCGGGCCGCAGGGGGAAATGCCCGCCATGGCGTGCCGCTCTCCACGGGAGCGGCAGGGAGGCGTTGCCGTGGCTGCAGTGCCAGGAGCCCCGTTCCGAGGCGGTCGGACGATGGGGGCTGTCGTGGGCCTCCTGCTCGCAGGCTGCGTGAGCTACAGCTACACCGAGCCCGAGCTGGGACCGAAGGACGACACGGGGGACGTGGAGTACAGCAACTACCGAATCAGCTGCACGTGCGACTGCGAGTCTGTAGCCGCTGAAGTCTCGTACCCCTCGCTGGACATCAACCACCTCTGCCTCCCGGCGGGGACGGCCGCAGCGGAATATTGTGCTGGCGTGATGTGCCCTGCGCTGGCGCTGTACCACCGGAACAGGGTCGCGGAATCGGAGAAATATGAGTGCGAGGACATCGACGTCACCTGCGAGCCAGGAGCGAAGAACTCGGACGGCGAGACCACGAACGGAGGCGCCAGCCGGGTGAAGGAGACGAAGGGTTGCGAGGGCGACTGCGCTGAGATCCTGTGCGTGGATGAAACGGCAGAGTATTGTACCTACGCATCGACCGATTGTCCCGAGAGCGAGTCCAGCCCGACCTTCTGCAGGGCAACCGACGAAGCCAGCCAGAGCCAGTCCGTAGAGCGGGTGGCGTCGAGCCGGCGAAACGACAGGGATGACCCTGGGGCGTTGCCTCGTTCAGGAGCAGACGAGGCGGCGTGGCCTGTGGCGCTGGCCGCTCCGTGGCCGGGAGCGAGCGGACAGCTAACGGCGGCGGCGTGCTCGCCTGGACACGGCGAGTTCGTGCTTGTTCCAATCCGCGAGTACGACCGGAACGGTGACGGCGAGCGGCTGTCGCTGTCGCGGCCACTGCAAGTGGAGGGAACGGGCCGCCTCACCCCGGACGCGTGGATCACCCATGCGCGGGTGACCTGGCCCAGGTTCGAGGGCGGCAGTTCGGTGTACGCATTGCGTCCCGGACACCAGCCGCAGGTGCTCCCCAGCGATCGACTGGACGATCTCGCGTCGGCGACCGTCGCCATCGGTAACGCGGTGGTGGAGCCGCAACCGGGGGTGCTCGGAGGCGGGAGCGACTTCGCGCAACTCGCCGCGCAGAGTGAGCTGGTCCCCACGATCATCGACCTCGGGTGGGAGTGCTCTCGCGCCGGGGCACTACCGGGGGGGCCGACCTATCACGACGGAGGCGCCATCCGGCGCGACGCGCCGAAGCCGCATGCGGGCGCTCGGAAGGCCGTGACATTGCCCACCGCGGAGTACTCCTTCACGCTGGGCGAGGTGGGCTGCGACGTCGAGTGGCCGCAGCGGTTCTCGCTCCGGGCGCGGGTGGAGTCTACCGTCGCGACGTTCTCGGTCGGACTGCTCGGCGACTCGCGGGACGTCAGGCGCGGGCGGAGCTTCCCTGGCGAGGGTGGCGATGCGCTCGAGGTCTCCTTCAAGGCCCGCGGACTCCGGGTGGTTGCACGAGTGCTGGGGCTGGATGACGACATGGCGGTCTTCCGGGTGAAGCGAACGACGTTCCGGGGGCGAGAGGTCTGCCGTCCCGGAGTCTACTACCTGCGAGGCGAGCGGTGAGGGGCCGGGCAAGGTCGTGGCGCCCTCTGGCGCTCGCGGCCTGGGTGGTCGTTCTGGGCGCGTGTGCCTCGCCACCCGACGAGGAGGCATTCCCCGAGGGCGCCCCGCGCACGCTCGCTTTCGAGACGGAACACTTCGAGTACTACGCCGACGAACCAGTGTGCGACACGCTCGGCACGCGACTGGACGAGGACTACGAGGCCGTCGCTGGCTACCTCGGCGTCGCTAGCTCGGTTCCCCGCCTACGGTACTTCTTCTACGGAGACTGGGCCGACGTGAGCCCTCCCTGCGCGCCGGGCGACGGTCCGGCGTGTTTCCTGCCCGAGACCGACGTCGTGGCGAGCGCGTGGTTCTTCCGGTACGCGACTGCGCAGGGCTACGCCTCGGCTGTGGGCAACCCGCCCATGTTCTTTCGCGAGGGGCTTGGCGACGTGCTTGGCCCGTGGAGCCAGTCGGGCGACGCAATCGTGGATCACGACCACGACCTTCTGTTGATGCTGAGGGGCGAGAGTTCGGCCGCTCCTGGGGTTGCGGGCGCGTTCACTCGGTTTCTGCTTGACGAGTACGGCAAGGACGCTTTCCTCGAGTTCTACGCCACTGCCCCGTCCGACCCGTCGTGTTCTGATTTCGGATCGTCGTTCGAGTCCGCCTTCGGCGCCGGATTCGAGGAACTCGCCGCGGAGTGGCGAAGTCTCCCTGACTCTTATGAGGGCGACACGTTCCTGCACCTCACGGAGTGCGCGTCGGAGACCATCCCGGTGGGACTCGGGGCGGGCCAGGTGCTCGTCGAGCCCGACCTGCGCTGTGACCAGGCGGAGCTCGACATCAACCGCGTCGAAGGCATCCTCGGCGCGTACCGGACGATTGACATCGATTCCGACGCCGCGGTTCACGTGTCACTGGACAACCGTGGGCTCTCGGGCGTGCGCGTGCAAGGCTGCGACGCCTACCTCGAGGGTGAGGCGTCTGTGGGTGGGGGCGAGGCGCCCACCACGGAGTTGTGGGCGAACGTCGGGCCAGGTCGCTACGCGCTCTGGTTCTGGTTGTCGGGCGACGCAAACGCCGAGGCCCCGCCTTCGGCGGCCGTCGAGGTCGCTGAGCCCTTGACCGCCGAGGTCTGTGCCAGTGCCGGCACCCTCGCGGTGGGCGCGTCGATCGACGTGCGCCTGGAGGGGCCCACCGAGTCTGGCCTGGTGCACTTATGGCTCGACGCGACGGAGGACGCAGACATCGCCCTCTACGCCGGCTCCTTCGAACACGGCGAGGGCCTGGAGAACTCCGTCGCGCTCGGCGCGGAGCTGTGCACGGGGAGTTGCGATGCGTTGGCCTGCGACGGGAGTGCGTGGGCGAACCGCGACCTGTTCGATTTCGCCAGCCTCCCGCTCGCAGCCGGGGAGCGCCTCCTGCTCCGATTGTCATTTGAACCCGGCTCCCACTACCGCGTGGATCTCGAGGGGGCAGCGGATTGAGTGGCGCCAGCCGCGCCTACAGATCCTTCACAAACTCGTAGTAGTCCGCGAAGTGCACGCGGTTGACCTGCTTGCCCATCTTGATCATCTCTCGGGCCACGGCCTCCACCGCGTGACGCATGCAGACTTTCTCGCGGCGGGCCGAGGCGAGCACGCAGGCGTTGATGGCGCTGTTGACGATGCCGCCGCCGGCGAGGATGAACTGGTTGGAGAGGTAGCCGAGGTCGAGGTCGTCGCCCCTCGGCGCGAAGGGGGGAATCGCCTTCTCCCAGAGCTTGCGTCGCATCTCGGGCGTGGGCATGGGGAACTCGACCACCGCGCCGAAGCGTCGCAAGAAGGCCTCGTCGATGTTCTCCTGCAAGTTGGTGGTGAGGATCGCGCAGCCCTCGAACACCTCCAGCCGTTGCAGCAGGAAGCTCACTTCCTGGTTGGCGAAGCGGTCCTGCGCCTGCTTCACCTCGCCGCGACTGCCGAAGAGCGCGTCGGCCTCGTCGAACAGCACCACGGCGGTGCCGCCCTCGGCCGCGTCGAAGATCTCGCGCAGGTTCTTCTCGGTCTCGCCCACCCACCGGCTGATGACACTGGAGAGGTCGACGCGGAACAGGTCGAGCCCGAGCGAGCCCGCGATCACCTCGGCCGCCATCGTCTTTCCGGTGCCGGGGCCGCCCGAGAAGAGCGCCTTGATGCCGTAGCCGCGGGCGCGGATCTTGTTGGCGCCCCAGCGGTGGTAGACGTTTTCCTGTTCCGACAGGTAGTGCGTGAGGTGGATGAGCTGGCCTTTCACCTTCTCGGTGATGATCAGGTCGTCCATCTGGTACTGGGGGATCACGTGCTGCGCGAGCCCGCGGAACTCCGGTCGCGACAGCTCGCGGGCCGCCGCCCAGATCATCTCCAATGGCGGCTCCTTGCCGCCGGCCTCGGCGTGCGCGCGCTCGATCACGCGAGGGATGGTGGTGCCGCCGACGCTGTAGAAGCGCTCGCTGATCTCAGGCGCGATGCCGCTGCCCCAGCCCATGCGCTCGAGCTGCACCTTCCAGGCCTCGGTGCGCTCATCCAGCGTGGTGCGCCCGACGTGCACGGTCACCGAGGCGCGGTCGGAGCCGAGCAGCCCGCTGATCGACTTGCGGTCGGAGCCGCCCACGAGCACCGGGTAGGGCAACGTGGCCAGGGCACCGCCGAGCGCGATCATCTGGTTGCGCAGGGCAGGGTCTTCCTGCGCGCTGGCTACGTTCACCACGTAGGGCAAGGCGCCCGAGAGCCGTAGCTCGCGGATGAGGTCCCAGGGCTCGTCCAGGTAGGCCTTGGTGCGCTCGAGGTCGATGCGCGCGAGCTTGCGGTCCACGTGCCGCGCGACGGCCTGCGCCACGCCCTCGCGCAGGCCCACGGTGCTGCCGACGATGGCCACGGTGATGGGGCTTCTGAGCGCGTCGCCGAGGTCTTCGATGCGCTTGCGGGTGGGCTTCGGGATGAAGGGCTCCACCGAGGTGTCGATGGGCGTGAAACCCACGCTGGACGGCAGCTCTTCTTCCTCGAGGAACCAGCGCACTAGGCGCGGCGCGGGATGCAGGCGACGGCTGGTGTGCGTTTCCATGCCGTCGGGCGGGTTGAGCAACAAGAGGCGATTGCGGATGAGCGGCCCGCCGGGCAACAAGCGGGCTTGCAAGGCGAGACGTTCCTTGCGACCGGGGCGGAGCACCCGGGTGGCCATGTCGACGGTCAGGTAGGCCTGGTTGAGGTTGTCGTTGAGGTAGGCGAAGATCTTGCCGTAGCCGGCGCTGATTTCGGGGGCGAGCGACATGAGGATCAGGTCGCTGTCGTCGCCATCGAGCTCGAAGGCCTGCCGAAGCCGGCTGAAACGCCCGCCCGGGGCGTCGCGCAGCGCGGTGGAGGCCAGCACCGCCTCCTCGAGACCGTCGGGACCGCCGGGGTAGTCGATCTCGCCGTGGGCGCGGAGGAGCGCGTCGACCTCGTCGTCGGTGATGACCGAGCCCCAGAACTGGCCCTTGGCGCGCATCGCGGGACGGGAGCGCTGCCTGCGGACGGCCCGGAGCAACAGAAGGTCGGTGCGGCGGAGCCGCCGAGCCAGCTCCTCGAAGACGGTGGACATCCCGCGCAGACTATCGCGATCGGCCGCCCGCCCCCTCGCGTGCACATTCCCCCGCGCAGGGTCCCGCCTCGCCGAGCACCGCCGCGTGGCGGATCGCACCGGGAGCGTGCGAAATCACACTACCGAGGACCAGCGCCAGGCCCGCGCCCCACAGGGGGTAGCCGAGCGCCGTGGCGACAGCGAAGGCCGTCACCTTGATGATGACCGTCCAAGCTTGAGTATAGCGGAGCCAGTCGAGCCCGTGACGGCTCAGCTCCGAGGCGCACATCAAGAGTCCCGTCAGCACCACCGCCTCGGTGCTTCCGCTGGGAACCTCGCCGACGATCGCGCCGCCGAGCACGGCAGCCATCGCGCCGAGGTGGGCCGTACGCAGGCCGATGTCGAGCCAGCGGTGCGCGGAGGAACGACGGTGTGACATATGGCCCGTTGCAGCAAGCCTCGTGCCGTCGAACGACCGACGCGGCGAAAAACCGATGGCGACGGTCGCCCTGGGCGGCTTCACCGACACGGCTGGGGGAAAAAACCCTTTCAGGCGCCGTGCGTGTCGGCTGAGTATAGAAACTATCCGCGAATAATGAGGATTTCGTGTCCTCGGCACACCGGTTGCAGTAGGTCTCGGCGCCACGGAGGCACCATGTTCAGTCTGACGCTCGCGTTCCTCGCTGCGCCCACCGCGATGGCGGAGGAAGCCAAGAAAGAAGAAGTCCCCGTCAAGTGGGAGGCCTCGGGCCTCTACCAGGTCTGGAATCTCCAGCAAAACAACTTCCTTCTCGGGTGGAAGCCCGACGGGGAGAACGCGCACCCCCTCGACGACGCGGCCTACACCGTGCAGATGCTGCGCGTGAAGGGCGCCGTGTCGAAGGACCACTTCGGCGCGTCGGCTCGGCTCGATCTCGCGCAGGGCTGGTGGGGCGTCGATAACGACCCCGCCGACGGCTACACGCTCACCGCCAACGGCGACGGCACCTACACGCTGACCCGCGCCTACAACGACGACGCGATGTTCGAGGACAAGGAAACCAACTACGCGGTCCACGTCGACAACGCCTACGGCTGGGCCGAGTTTGGCCCCGTGGAGTTCCGCGCTGGCCGCCAGAACTATGCCTACGGCAACAAGCTCGTGCTCGACGAGGATCTCGACAGCTTCCAGGTGATCTACAAGCCGATGAAGGGCGTGGCGGTGGAAGCCTTCGGCGCCAAGCTCTCGGAGGGCATCTACTCCTACACGCTGCCCACGGGCTCGCTCATGGGCGACAACGTGGACTACTCCGACGCCAACGTGTACGGCCTGCGCGGCAAGTACAACAGCGAGGCGGTGAACGCCGAGCTGTTCGGCCTCTACTACGTCGACACCATCAGCGAGAGCTGGGCCTACTTGCCCAACGGCCTCGGCTACTCTCGCAGCCGCTTCACGCCGCAGGTCACCGAGCTCACCGCCATCGGCCTCGCGGGCGACGGCAAGCTCCCCACCAAGACCAAGTGGCGCGCCGAGTTCGACTTCCTCACCGGCAAGGACCACGTGGAGAACGCGGACCACGCGGCCGGCATGATCGACATCAACGACGGCACGCTGAGCGGCTGGAACGCCTACGCGGACATCACGCAGCCGATCCCGATGGGCAAGGCGGCGATGGACGTGGGCGCCATGTTCGGCATGGGGTCCGGCGACGACGACGTGACGGCCGGGGCCGGCAACGTGAACAAGCTCAGCACGCAGGGCTTCTTCTTCATGACCAACGTCTGGGAAGACAGCATCATGCCCGACATCGCCGGCATCACCCCGCAGGGCCTCGGCAGCCCGGCGAGCCGCGGCTACCGCGAGCTCGAGAACACCACCGCGATCCAGGGGCACCTCGGCGTCGACCCGATCCCCCAGTTCCGGCTGGAGTCGAGCTTCACCTACCTCAAGGCCACCCAGGCCATCACCGGATGGGACGCGACGGGTGTGCCGCAGCTCGACCAGTCCTCCACCGACATCGGCTGGGAGCTCGACGCCAACGCCATCGTGAAGCTCCGCAAGGGCGGCGTGGTGCTGGCCGAGCGCTTTGGCTACTTCAGCCCCGGCGAAGGCGCGAGCCTGCTCATGACCGGCACGAAGGACAACGTCGAGGCGGCGTGGGAGCTTCGCTCCGAGGCGCAGATCAACTTCTAGTCTTCGGAGCCGCCCATTAGCTTCCTCATACCAAGCTTGTTGGCCTCGGGATGTGTCGGTGAGTTCGCCGACCCATCCCGGGCGCTCGCACGTCCGGAATCGACATCGGTCGTTTACCCGACGGAGATCAACCGACCCACCACGCTCGGCGTGGTGGACACCGAGCGCGTGGACATCAACGGCACGCCCGTCGGGGTGTCCTGTGTCACGTGCCACGGCCCCACCCCGGAAACGAGCTGGGCCGGGCGCGAGGGCGGGACCTTCCACACCGGGCTCGAGGTGGTGCACGGCGACCTCAGCTGCGAGTCCTGTCACGATGCCGTCGACAAGACTCGGCTTCACCTGTCCGACAACAGCCCCGTCGACATGCTCGACGCCATGACGCTCTGCGCCCAGTGTCACGGTCCGCAGTTCCGCGACTACAGCCGCGGCAGCCACGGCGGGATGACCGGCTACTGGGACACCACAAAGGGCCCGCGCGAGCGCAATCACTGCGTGGAGTGCCACGCCCCCCATGCCCCGGCGGTGCCGCGCGTTTCCCCCGCGCCGCCGCCTATCGATCGAGGAGTCCACGAATGATCGACGAAGATCCGACCCGGCGCCTGGCGCTGAAGGCCGGGGGGGCCACCCTCGGCGCCGCCGCCTTCGCGCGCGCGCTCGCCCCGCTGACCGAGTGGCAACCCACGACCAGCGTCGATGAGTTCCTGCAGAAACACTACAAGGAGCTCGACGCCGCCGAGATGAAAGAGGTGCTCGCGCGACTGGAGCAAGAAACGCTCGACGAGACGGGCGTGAGCGTGAGCATCGCCGACCCGCGTCCCTTGCCCGGCGTGCGCTTCGCCTACGCGCTCAACCTGTCGATCTGCATCGGCTGCCGCCGCTGCGCCGAGGCCTGTCACAAGGAGAACAACCACGATCGCCTCTCCCACAACTCCTACATCCGCGTGTTGGAGATGGAAAAGGGAAGCCTCGACCTCGAGAAGGGCAACGCGCACTACACGCATCCGGTGCCGCGCAAGGACAAGTTTTACATGCCGGTGCAGTGTCACCAGTGTGACAACGCCCCCTGCGTGAAGGTGTGCCCGATCGAGGCCACCTGGAAAGAGGCCGACGGCATCGTGGTGGTCGACTACAACTGGTGCATCGGCTGTCGCTACTGCGAGGCCGCCTGTCCCTACCACGCGCGGCGTTTCAACTGGCAGAAGCCCGAGGTGCCTGCCGAGGAGATCAACCCCGACCAGGCGTACTTGTCCAACCGGCTTCGCCCGCAGGGCGTGATGGAGAAGTGCACCTTCTGCCTCCATCGTACTCGCGAAGGCCGCTTCCCGGCTTGCCTCGAGGCCTGCCCCACCGGCGCGCGGGTGTTTGGCAATGTGCTCGACCCCAAGTCGGAGATCCGCTGGGTGCTCGAGAACAAGCGTGTTTTCGTCCTCAAGGAGGACGTCGGCACCCGTCCCCGCTTCTTCTACTTCTTCGACGAGTAGGCCATGACGCTCCCCACCGAACACGTCCGCACCTACCCGCGCTTCATCTGGGACGCGCTGGGCATCGCCACTGATGGCAAGTTCCCCTTCTACGCCTGGATGACCGCGCTCACCGCAGTTTTCCTCGTGGGGGTGAACGCCTGGGCCCACCAGACGGTGGACGGCCTGGCGCTCACCGCGCTGTCCGACCACGTGTCCTGGGGCATGTACATCGGCAACTTCACCTTCGCCGTGGGCCTCGCGGCCGGCGCGGTGATGATGGTGATCCCGGCCTACGTGTACAAGGACCATGCGATGCACGACGTGGTGATCGTGGGCGAGATCCTCGCCATCGCCGCGATTGTCGTGGCGCTGGCCTTCGTGAACGTGGATCTCGGGCGTATCGACCGGGCCTGGCACCTCATGCCGGTGGTCGGCCGTTTCCACTGGCCGGTTTCGATGTTGACTTGGGACGTGGTGGTGCTCGGCGGCTACCTGCTCATCAACCTGCACGTGGTGGGCTACCTGCTCTACACCCGCTTCCTCGGGCAGGTGCCCAACCCACGCTGGTACTTGCCCTTCGTTTTCTTGTCGATCATCTGGGCGGTCAGCATCCACACCGTCACCGCGTTCTTGTACAGCGGTCTCGGCGGTCGGCCCTTCTGGAACACCGCCTTGCTCGCGCCTCGTTTCATTGTCAGCGCCTTCGTCAGCGGTCCGGCCTTCATCGTGCTCGCCCTCCAGGTGGTGCGGCGACTCACGAAGTTCCACGTGGGCGACGCGCCCATCTCCACTCTGGTGAAGATCCTGCGGGTCACGGTGCTGATCAACTTGTTCCTCGTGTTCTCCGAGGTGTTCACCGAGTTCTACACCGGGGGCAGTCACACGGCGGCGGCGAAGTACCTGTACTTTGGCCTGCACGGGCACAACGCGCTGGTGCCGTGGATCTGGACGGCCATCGTGTTCAACGTCACCTCGGCCTTCCTCTTCCTCTCATCGAGCACGCGGACGCACCTCTGGCGCGTCGACATCGGCTGCGGACTGGCGCTGGTGGGCCTGTGGATCGAGAAGGGCATCGGACTCATCGTGCCGGGCTTTGTCCCCAGTACCTTGCACGAGGTGATCGAGTACCTGCCCAATCGACTGGAGTGGAAGGTCACACTCGGCATCTGGGCGCTCGGTCTCATGGTCTTCACCATCGGGCTGAAGGTGGCGATCGCCGTCTTCACCGGGCGCATGCGGGCCAACGAGACGGCTGTCAGCCCCACCGTGGAGGCCTAAGCGATGATCACCGACCGTCGTAGTTTCCTCAAGCTCAGCGCGGTGGCGACGGCCACCCTCGCGGCAAGCGCGGCTACAGCAGGTTCGCCGCAACCCGCTACCCCCGACCTGCGCGCCCGGATGGGCAGCGGCGTCGACTGGAACAAGGCCCCCTGTCGATTCTGCGGCACCGGCTGCCACGTGCAGGTGGGCGTGCAGAACGGCAAGGTGGTGGGCATCGCGGGTGACACCGAGGCCGAGGTGAACAAGGGGCTCTTGTGCGTGAAGGGCTACCACGTGGGCCTCGTGCTCTACGGGACTGACCGGCTCACCACGCCCATGCTGCGCCGGGGCGACAAGATGGTGCCCATCAGTTGGGACGAGGCCATCAAGGTGATCGCCGACCGCGTGCAGAAAGACCCGAAGGGCTTTGGCCTCTACGGCTCGGGCCAGTGGACCATTCCCGAGGGCTACGCCGCCAACAAGCTGATGAAGGCGGGATTGTCGAACAATCACATCGACCCCAACGCGCGGCTCTGCATGGCGAGCGCCGTCACCGGCTTTCTCGCCACCTACGGCGTGGACGAGCCCGCTGGCTGCTACGACGACCTCGACGTGGCCGACGTGATCATCCTCTGGGGCAACAACCCGGCGGAGATGCACCCGGTCCTGTTCAGCCGCATCGTCGACCGGCGCAACCGGGGCGAGAACGTGGTGATCGTCGATATCGGCACCCGGCGAACGCGCTCCACCGCGCACGCACAGCACTTCATGCGCATGAAGCCCCACGGCGACCTCGCCATCGCCAACGGCATCGCGCACTTGCTGGTGAAGTCCGGTCGGTGGGACAAGGACTTCGTGACGAAGCACTGCGCATTCCGCGCCGACAGCGAGCCGGCCGAGCTCAACGGCAAGGCGATCAGCTTCGACGACTACAAGGCCGCGCTCGAACCCTACACCCCGCAGCACGTGGAGCAACTATCGGGGGTAAAGGCGGCCGACATTCGACTGCTCGCCGAGATGTTCGCCAACCCGAAGCTCAAGATCACGAGCCTCTGGTGCATGGGGATGAACCAGCACACGCAGGGCACCGCGATCAACACGCTGGTGCACGGCATCCACCTGCTCAGTGGCCACTTCGGCAAGCCGGGCGACGCGCCCACCAGCCTCACGGGACAGCCCTCCGCCTGTGGCACGGTGCGCGAGGTGGGCACGCTCGCGCACGGGCTCCCGGGCGGCGGCAACGTCACCAAGGACAAGCACCGGGCCTTTGCCGAGAAGAACTGGAACCTGCCCGCGGGGCGCATCAACCCCAAGCCGGGCTACCACGCGGTGGAGATGTGGAAGAAGTTCTCTACGCCGGCGAAGGGCGGTGGCGACCTGCACACGCTCTGGGTGCAAGTCACCAACCCGGGGCAGACGCTCCCCAACTCGCACCTGCTGGTGGATCCTTCCCGCAAAGATCCCGAGAAGTTCCTCATCGTGTCCGACGTGTACCCCACGGCCACCACGCGCATCGCCGACCTGGTGTTGCCCTCGGCCTTGTGGGTGGAGAAGAACGGCATGTTCGGCAACTCCGAGCGCCGCACGCAGCAGTGGTTCAAGATGGTCAACCCGCCGGGACAGGCGCGCGACGATTGCTGGCAGCTCATCGCGCTGGCGCACGAGCTCGACAAGCGGGGCCTGCCGGGCCTGCGCGACAAGGACGGCCAGTGGCTGTTCCACACCACTGACGCGCAGGGTCGCGAGGTGCCGATCTGGGACTGGAGCCACTACTACGACGTAAACGTGGACCGGCGCCTCTTCGAGGAGTATCGCCCCTTCAGCAAGATGAAGCACAAGGACCTCGCGCCGTATGACGAGTACGCCCGGGCGCGAGGCCTCCGCTGGCCGGTGACACAGGGCGACGACGGCACCTGGCGGGAAACCCGCTGGCGTTTCTCCGAGTTCGACGACCCCTACGTGAAGAAGGGCACCGGCATCGATTTTTACCACTCGGTCACCGACGACGGCAAAGCCCAGGTGTGGTTCCGCCCGTATGCGCCCCCGCCCGAGATGCCCGACGCCGACTACCCGATGTGGCTCTGTACCGGCCGCGTACTCGAACACTGGCACTCGGGCACGATGACCGGCCGCATCCCGCAGCTCCGCGGGGCCATGCCCAACGCTTACCTGGAGATGAACCGCGCCGACGCCAATCGGCTCGGCATCCAGAACGGGGAGCTCGTGCGACTGGAGTCACGACGGGGCAGCATTGACTTGCCCGCGTGGATCGACGGCCGCGCCGAGCCGCCCTCGGGGACGGTTTTCGTGCCCTTCTTCGATGAGCGCGTGGCCATCAACCAGGTGACGCTCCACGACTTCGACCCCTTCTCGAAGCAGCCCGACTACAAGAAGTGTGCCGTCCGCGTGCGGCGGATCGCGAGCTAGGCGTGGACCGCGAATCACTCCGCGTGGGGCTAGCGGTGGTCACGGGCGTGGCCGTCGTGGGCTTCTTCCTGGGCACTTCGGCGTGGGACTACGAGGACGAGTCGGTGGCCGACGAGCCCGACGAGCGGGAGCCGCCGGTGCCCGAGGCGCTCACCTACACGGAGCTGCGCACACACCCGCGCACCACGCCCACCGGCTGGACCGAGGACATCGCGGCCCTTCGCGAGGCGGGCCCCGACCTGTTCGACCCGGTCGCGATCACGGGCGAGAAGTCAGCGGCCCTGGCCGAGCGAGCCGCGCTCCGCGCCTACGACGGCGCCCCCCCGCGCGTGCCACACGCCGTGCGGCAAGACTCGGCTGCCGAGTGTCTCGCTTGTCACGACGAGGGGCTCCGCTTCCGCGAGCTGCTCGCCCCGGCCATGAGCCACGCCGAGTACACCAGTTGCACGCAGTGTCACGTGGTGGAATCGAGCCCGGTCCCGGGCGGTTCGGTGCTCGCGGACGACTCGCGCGCCGTGGCCAACAACTTCGACGGGATCGACGCGCCCACCTCGGGCCCTCGTGCCTGGAGCGTGGCCCCGCCGCAGATCCCGCACCGGGTGTTCATGCGGGAGAACTGCGATAGTTGCCACGGCGTGAACGGTCGCGACCCCATCCGGAGCACCCACCCCTATCGGGAGAGCTGCACCCAGTGTCACGCCTCCGCCAACGATGCCTTCCCGGGGTTGCCGTGAGCCTCACGCGTCGCGCCTTCTTTGGTCTCGGTGCCGACGAGGCGGAGCCCACCGAGCGCAAGCTCCCGCGCTTCGACATCGTGGCGTGTACCCACCGCACCGACTTCTGCCAGGTGTGCGTGGAGCGATGCCCGGCCGAAGGTGCGCTGTCCATGGGGCGTTTTGCCCCGGTGGTGAATGAGTGGAAGTGCACAGGCTGTGGGGATTGTGCCCAGGTGTGCCCCTCGCCTTTCGCGGCGGTGGTGATGCAGGGCGCGGGGGCCTGAGTTGGACGAGCCCATCCCCGAGGCCGAGCTGTACGACGCGGTGATCGACGACGCGACCCTCGCGCGCTGGGTGGAAGATCTGTCTGCGTTCGCCCGCGTAGATCGAGTGATGGAGAAGGGCGGTGCCACTCGGCACGCCGGTCAATCAACCGACGTTCGGGGCTCCGTCGACCGGCTGCGCGTCGGCGAGATCCGGGCGCTGCAGGCGTGGTATCGCCACGAGGGGAGTAGCTGGTGCGACACCGTCCTGGCCGTTCCAGGCGGATGGCGCATGGTGAGAAGCCGGCTGGCACCAGACTTGCAGTAGTGCCCTCTCCTGCACCGGAGAGTTCCATGCGTTTTTTCCCCGCTATCCTCCTCCTGGCCTCGGTCGGCTGCGCCCCCCAGGAAACCCCCA
Source organism: Pseudomonadota bacterium (assembly GCA_005778355.1). Lineage (GTDB taxonomy): Bacteria > Myxococcota_A > UBA796 > UBA796 > SXON01 > SXON01. The sequence goes on from SXON01000136.1 coordinate 15,104, forward strand.
AGGTGGAGGCCAAGCAAGACAAGGCCCCCGCGCCGGCGGGCGATGAGCTCCGCCCGCTCAAGTCCACCGACGTGATTGGCATGCAGGCGGAGGGCGCCCCCGAGGTGGCGGTGCTCACCAGCGCCCCCAACGTGCCGCCGGCCATCAAGCGCGACAAGGCGGGGAAGGTGATCGTCAACCTCGAGGTGAAGGAGGTGCAGAAGTCCATCGCCGAGGGCGCGGACTACGTGTTCTGGACCTACGGCGGCGACGTGCCCGGCAAGTTCATCCGCATCCGCCAGGGCGACACCGTGGAGTTCCACCTCCAGAACCACCCCGACAGCAAGGTGCCGCACAACATCGACCTTCACGCCGTCACTGGGCAGGGCGGCGGCGCGGCCAGCACCTTCGCGGCGCCCGGCCAGGACGCGCAGTTCACCTTCAAGGCGCTCAACGCGGGCCTGTACATCTACCATTGTGCCACCGCCCCGGTGGGCCTACACATCGCCAACGGCATGTATGGGCTCATCCTCGTGGAGCCGCCGGGTGGCTATCCGCCGGTCGACAAGGAGTTCTACGTGGTGCAAGGCGACTTCTACACCAGTGGCAAGTACCACGAGGCGGGGCTCCAGAACTTCGACATGGAGAAGGCGATCGCCGAGGAGCCCACCTACGTGCTCTTCAACGGCGCCGAGGGCGCGCTCCTGGGCGACAAGTCCATCGTGGCCAACGTGGGCGACAAGGTGCGCATCTACGTGGGCAACGGTGGCCCCAACCTCACGTCGAGCTTCCACGTGATCGGCGAGATCTTCGACAAGGTCTACTCGGAGGGTGGCACGAGGTACCAGGAAAACGTGCAGACCACGGTGGTGCCGCCGGGCGGCTCGGCGATCGTCGAGTTCACGGTGGACGTGCCGGGTAACTACCCCATCGTCGACCACGCCATCTTCCGCACCTTCAACAAGGGCGCCCTCGGCATCCTCAAGGTGGAAGGCGCGGAGAACAAGGCGATCTACTCGGGTCCCGAGGCCACCAAGGACTTCAAACCTGTGGCAGCCCCCCAGTGATCCCCCAGCTACTCGCCATGGCCGGCGCCTTGTGGTCGCCCATCGACACCGAGCGCGTGGACGTGGGTCCTGGCGAGTGGCGCCCTGTTTACCCGCCTTCACCGGGTGAAGACGTGATCCCGGTGAAGGCCTTCCAGCTCGCTGTCTACCCGGTGACCGTCGGGGACTACGAGCTGTTTGTGGAGGCCCACCCCGAGTGGCAGCGCGGCCGAGTCGACGGCGCCCTCGCGGGTGACCTGTACCTGTCGCGGTGGGCCGGCCCCACGCGGGCGGGCATGTCGAGCCCCGACGTGCCGGTAACCGAGGTGAGCTGGTTTGCCGCCCGCGCCTACTGTCGCTGGGCGGGTGGACGTTTGCCCACCGAGGCCGAGTGGGAGCTGGCCGGGGCCGCCGACGAGACCCGGACCGACGCCAGTCGCGACCCGGCCTTCGTCAAGCGCATCCTCGACTGGTACAGCCGCCCCAACCCTGTGGAGTGGCCGGCCGTGGGACAAGGGGAGCCCAACGCATGGGGCGCGCACGACCTGCACGGCATGGTGTGGGAGTGGGTCGACGATTTCAACGCCAGCCTCGTGAATGTCGACAATCGCGACGGCAAGGGCGCCGACGAGCTGCGCTTCTGTGGCGGCGGCGCGGCGGCGGCGGCCACCGACAAGGCCGACTACGCCGCGTTCCTGCGCTTGGCGCTACGGTCCTCGCTCGAAGGGCGTTCCACGGTGCGCTCCCTCGGCTTTCGATGCGCTTTTGACGCGGAGGAACCATGATCCTCGCCCTCTTCCTGGCGTGTGCCGTCCCGGAAACGAAGGACGGCCCGGCTGCTACCGAGGACGAAGTCGTGGCCCCGGTCGCGACCGGACCCTCGCTCTACGCGCTCGACGTGCCCCTGGTCAACCATCGTGGCGAGGACATCCGGCTCGACCAGTTCCGGGGTTCGCCGGTGATCGTGTCGATGTTCTACACCGAGTGTCCGATGGCCTGCCCGCTCCTGGTGGAGGCCGCCCTGAGCGCCTTGGCCGAGGCCGGGAACCCGGGGGTGCCGGTGCTCTTCGTGAGCATCGACCCGGCGAACGACACGGTGGCCGCGATGAAGAAGTCACACGACAGCCGGGGCGTGGGCGAGCAGTTCACCTTCGCCGCCCCGCCGGCGGATCGGGTGCGCGAGATCGCGGCCTTGCTGGGGATCAAGTACCGGCCGCTCCCGGCTGGTGGATTCGCGCACACCTCGGTGCTGGTCTTGCTCGACGGCGAGGGCCGAGAGCTGGCGCGGGCGGAAGGGAACGAGGGAAGGGGGCAGTTGGTGACGGCGCTGGGCGGCGGGTAGGGGGCTACCACTTGGTGGGGTCGTCGAAGGGGATGTCGAACCCTTCCATGATCATGATGCGGCCGGCGTTCTCGCCATAGGTGGGGTCGTCGTAGCCGTCGTCGCTGAAGATCCACTCGGGGAGGCCGTCGCCGGTGAGGTCGGAGAACACCGGGTCCTGGTCGTCCTCGCCCCAGAAGCAGAGGGTCTCCGGCTCGTAGTTGTCGTAGACACCGCCGGCGGCGATCTCGCTGGTGCGGAGGATGCAGCGGCGGCGGTCGCGGGAATCCTGATCGTTGTCCCAGTTCATGTAGAGGTCGGAACGACCGTCGCCATCCAAGTCGGGTAGCCAACTCCCGGGGTAGGCGCCGGGGTTGCTGTTGCTCGTGGTGTCGTGCGGCGGACACACGCGGGCGTACTCGGAACTGGCAAGGTCGCCGGTCGGAATGGAGCCGCCAATGACCACGGAGGTGCAGTTCACTCCCCCCGTCGCGTCGTCGTCCTTGATGCTCCGGTTGATCGCGATCTCCGGGTTTCCATCGCCG
>SXON01000137.1 GCA_005778355.1 Pseudomonadota bacterium
ACGGTCGCCGTAGCCACCGCCGCCACCACCGCCACCACCCCCGGAGCCGCCGCCCCCGCGCGGGGCACCGCCGCCGCCGAAGCCGCCGGCACCACCGCCGCCACCCTCGCGGGGGCGCGCGATGTTGACCTTGAGCGGGCGTCCACCGATGTTCGCCCCGTCGAGGGCTTGCACCGCAGACTCGGCTTGCGCCTCGCTGGCGAACTCCACGAAGCCGAAGCCTCGCGGCTTCCCGGTTTCCCGGTCGATGATCAGGTTGACACTGACGACCTCGCGGCCGTCCTGAGCGAAAATCTCCCGCACCTCGTCATCCGAGATGCGGTAGGGGAGGTTCCCCACATACACGTTACGGGACATTCTCTAAGTCGGTCCGCTGTTTTTCGTTCGTTCTAAGGAAGCCGCGCGCACGAGGCTCGCGTGTCGCGCCGGGACGCGCGACTTGTCTACAATTGTATCTCGGAGCCATCCTGTCAAGGCCGGGAAGCGCTTTTTACGATCAGAACTGCACCAGCGCCTCGAGCGCCACCTGCGGCTCGATCTTCACGTAGGTGTCGAAGCCGCTAGTGTGCAGGGCCTCGTAGAGGAAGGCGCGGCCCGAAGCACGCAGGCCAAAGGTGCCAAACCGGAACATCAGGTCGCCGCCCGCGAAGCCCGAGGCCGCCGGCGTGACCGCGTAGGGGAGGCCGTCGATCGAGTAGGACTCCGAGGAGGTGTCGGCGTACCACACCACCGCCGGGGCCACGCGCAGGATCACGTCCCACGCCCAGGTGCGAGGCTGCGGGTGGGGGATGCGGATGCCCGGCGCGAAGTACAGCCCGTGCCGCATGTGGAAGGACTCGTCGGCCTCTGGGTGGGTCACCCAGTCGCCCTCGGCGATCTCGACCGGGGTGTAGAAACCGCCAAGGTCGATGGCCAAGAGACGCGTGAGCCGGGCGTCGATACCGCCGGTGACGCCGAAGGGCGAGGGCCCATTGAGCCACGAGCCGCCTGCGTGCAGTCGCACCTGCGGTTCGAGAGGCTGGCCGGCGCTGGCTTCCGGGGAGACAAGCGCGAGGGCAATCAGGACGCTGAACATGGGGGCACCAGGGCGGCGACTATACCCGCGGGTCGGGGCTAGACAACCAGGAAACGGTGAAGTCCGGCGAGGGAAGCGAGGTCATGCACCTCGCCAGCCACCCGGGGAACCACGCGGACGTCGACGTCGCGACCCGCCGCCCGGCGCAGAATCTCCACCCGCGACGCCTCGAGCGTGGCCAGCGCACGCAGGCGGCCATGCGCGGCCTCGATCCGCGCCAGCAGCGGGCCCGCCGCGCCTGGGTCGAGGGCGCGCGCCCTCGCGCCCAGGAGCGCCTCCACGTCGGGGGTGGCGAAGCGGGACTGGTGAACCTGGTTGACCACCAGGGCCTGGAGCGGCAACTTGCGGGCGCGAAGCTCCGCGAAGAAGAACCCCGCCACCTCCATGCTCGGCTCGGTGGGGGCGGCCACGACGACGAAGGCCGTGGCGGGATCCGAGAACATGCGCTCCACCGCCTCGTGTCGTTCGCGGAAACCGTCGTAGAGGTCGCGGAAGAGCGCAAAGAAGCCGGCGATGTCGTGCAGGAACTCGCTGCCAAAGATGTGGCCGAGCAGGCGGTAGGCGACCGCAGTGGCGCCGCCGAGTAGCTTGCTCCCGAGGGCGCCCCCGTCGTCGTCGTGGGGGGTGATCAGGCGCTTCATGATCTGCTTGTCGAGGAAGCGGGCGAGCCGACCCGGCGCGTCGAGGAAGTCGAGCGCGTTCTTCACGGGCGGGGTGTCGAGCACCACGAGGTCGTAGCGACCGCTCTGCACCACGTCGTAGAGCCGTTCGGTGGCCATGTACTCCTGGCTGCCGGAGAAACTCGCCGCGATCGACCGGTAGATCCGGTTGGAGAAGATGGCGTCGCGCGTGGCGGCGTCCCGCGCCACCTTGCGAATCACGTCGTCGAAGGTGGACGGCGCGTCGAGCATCATCGCCCACAACTCGCCCTTGGCCGAGGGTCCGAGCGGGATTCGGTGTTCCTGGTTGCCGATCTCGGTGAGCCCGAGCGAGTTCGCCAGTCGACGAGCGGGGTCGATCGTCAGCACCAGGGCGCGACGCCCCTGCATCGCCGCCGCGAGGGCGAGCGAAGCCGCAGACGTGGTCTTGCCCACGCCGCCCGAGCCCACGCAGGCCACCAGGCGCTTGGTGCGCAAGAGCTCGGCCAGCGTCACGAGGCGGCCCCCCCGCGAACGCCGAGGAAGTCGATGCGGGCCGCCGTGGCGCGCGCCAGAGCCGAGCTGAGCTGGTCGACAATGCGACGCGCACCCACGTTGCGAGGCAGCGCGGGCAGCGGCAAGACCGGGCTCCCCGAGGCCTGGAGCCGGGCAAGCGCCTCGCCCGTGGCCGCTTCCAGGCCTTCCTCCCAGCGCCCGGCGGCAAGCACCTCGGCGGCCGGTCCCTCGGGCGTCTCGGCCTCCAGCCTCGCCAGGAGTGCCGTCTCGGCCGCCGTCAACGTGGGCAGGGAGGCGCGGTTGAGCAGGATCATCTCTACCGAGAGACCGCGCACGTCGCGGTTGAGTTTGATCGCCGTCTCGAGCGTCTCGTTGACGACCATCTCCTCCGGGATCCCCACCAGCGCCAGCCGCGTGTCGGCGCGACCGTACATCGCGAGCAGGTCGTCGGCGCAGCGACGGATGGGGCCCGCCGCGAAGAGCCGCTCGGCCGTGAGCGGCACCGAGAGCATCGCCACCGCGTTGCCGGAGGCCGGCAAGTCCACCACCACCGTGTCGAACCGCTTGGCGAGCTCCGACACGCGCCAGAGCATGACCAGATCGCGCGCGCCAGGCGTCACCTGCAAGAACAGGCTCACGACGCGGTTCTTCATGATGAGCCGAACGATCCGACGCATGGAGACGAGGCTCTCCACCCAGTCTTCCAGAGCCTGCGCCCACTCGATATTACAGGTGCATAGGTTCTTTTCGACCTCGACCGGCTCATACGCGGTCGCCTTGCCGAAGATCACCGGCAGCGTGGGGTGCTGGTTGTCCACCTCGACCACGAGCGCGCGCCGCCCCTGCGAGGCCGCCAACCGCCCGATCGCCGCTGCGACCGAGGTCTTGCCCACGCCGCCCTTCCCCGTGAGGAGGAGCACGCGGGACTGGAAGAGCGCGCGCGTGTCGGCGGGCATCGCTACCAGCGCATCAGGGTGGCGCCCCAGGTGAGCCCGGCGCCGAGCGCCGCGAGGAGGACGAGGTCGCCCGGCTTCACCCGGCCCTCGAGCACCGCCTCGTGCAAGGCAATGGGGATGCTCCCAGCGGTGGTGTTGCCATACTTCTGGATGTTGTGCACCACGCGCTCGGGCGGCAGGCCGAGGTGACGCGCCACCAGCTCGTTGATGCGCATGTTGGCCTGGTGTGGCACGAGCAGCGCGATGTCGTCGAGCTGCAGCCCGTTGCGACGGAGCACGCTGTGCACCACCTCGGGGAGCTTCTCGACCGCGTGCTTGAATACCGCCTTGCCGTCCATCCGGGGGTAGTGCCGCCCCTCCTCGAGCATCTGCGGCGTGAGCCGAGGATTCAGGCGGGAGGCCGGCGCCTCGACCATCAGGATCTCCGCGTAGCGACCGTCGGCGTGCAGCTCGTGGTCGAGCAGACCTGACTCGCTCTGGGACAGGCTCACGACGGCGGCCCCCGCGCCGTCGCCGAAGAGCACCGAAACGTCGCGACCACGGGTACTCATGTCGAGCCCGGTGCTGTGCACCTCGCCGCCCACCACCAGCACGTTCTTCGCGAGGCGGCTGCGCACGTAGGCGTCGGCCGTGGCGAGCCCATACAGGAAGCCAGTGCACTGGTTGCGAATGTCGAGCGCAGCCACGCCCGGGATGCCGAGGCGTGCGCCCAGGAGGCAACCCGAACCGGGGAAGTTCAGGTCGGGCGACAAGGTCGCGAAGATCACGAGGTCGATGTCAGCGGGCTCGAGGCCGGCCTCGGCGAGGGCCTGTCTCGCGGCGTGCTCGCCGAGCTCCGAGGCGCCCACGTCGCCCTCGACCCAGCGACGCTCGCGGATGCCCGTGCGCTGCACGATCCACTCGTCGCTCGTTTCCATGAACGCCGTCAGCTCGTCGTTCTTCACGACGCGCGACGGCAGGAAGTGTCCCATCCCCACGATCCGGCCTCGCACCGAGACTCCCAGGAAGCGGCCGCAACTATCCCGGCAAGGGCGCAAGCGCGCGGCGCAAGCGGCACGCCGCGGTGGCTACACGTCGAGGTTGCGGACGTTCAGCGCGTTCTGCTGGATGAAGTTGCGCCGCGGCTCCACCTCGTCGCCCATGAGGATGTTGAACACCTCGTCGGCCGCGTAGAGGTCTTCCACCTGTACCTGCTGGAGCGTGCGATTGGCAGGGTCCATCGTGGTTTCCCACATCTCGCCGAGACCCTTGTAGCGCTGGATGTCGTAGCCCTTCTCCGCGGCGGCGAGAAAATCGCGACGCAGCTCGGCATAGGAATAGCGCTCGGGGAAACCCTTGACTTGCGCAGGCAGGCCGATGAGCGCGGCCACCTCGTCGCGCGCACGCTTGAGAGCGGCGTGCTCCACCTCCGAGCTGGCCGAGCCGAGGGTGGTGGTGTGGTCCTGAGAGTCGCGCAGCACACGCACGTGGACCACCGGGCGCTCGACCTCAGTCCCCCCCGCCTCGGAGACCTCACGCTCCACGTCGACGCGGACATCGACCACGTCGAGGTCGGGGTGCGTCAACTTGAGGCGTTCGCGGAGCCTCGCCGCGAATCCGACCGGGTCGGCGCGGTCGACCACGCCGCCCAGGTCGAGGAACTGCTCGAGCACGGCGGGGTGGTAGCGACGGGAGAGACGATCGAGGCGGACCGCGAACCGACCGGCACGCTCGGTCACCTGCGCGAGCAGCTCGCCGCTCACCTCGTGGACGCCGGTCTTGACGTCGAGATGCTTCACGCCTTGCTCGAGGAGGAAGGCCTCCTTGGCGCCGTCGTCGCGCAGGTAAAGCTCCATCTTGCCGCGCTTGGCCCGGTAGAGCGGCGGCTGCGCGATGTAGAGGTTGCCCGACGTGACCAGATGGGCCATCTGCCGATAGAAGAAGGTGAGCAACAAGGTACGAATATGACTGCCGTCCACATCGGCGTCGCTCATGATGAAGATGCGATGGTAGCGCAGGCGTCCCGAGTCGAAATCTTCGCCGATGCCACAGCCCAGCGCCGCCACCAGCGTCTGGATTTGCTCGCTCGAAAGCATCTTGTCGAGCCTGGCCTTCTCGACATTGAGGATCGTCCCGCGCAGCGGCAGG
>SXON01000016.1 GCA_005778355.1 Pseudomonadota bacterium
CGTGGAGAACGTCCCCTCCACCGACTTCGAGTTCAACGTCGCCTTCTTCTCCGGCTTCGACCGCGACCACCAGCCCGCCACCCCGCTCGACATCGCCGCCACCGCCATCACCTCGGTCAACGTCCAGGGCGTCCGCTCCCTTGACTACAACACCACCACCAACTTTTTCCCCGACACTCGCCTGCAGCCCTGGTGGCGCAACCCGAGCGGCATCAGCGGCGTGAAGACCGCCCAGGCCAGCGCCATCCTCGGCCTCAAGCTGAGCACGTAGCCGTGCGCGGCTACCCGGGCGAGATCGACTGGAGCCAAGCCGCAGTTCACGGCCCCGAGCACCTGGCAGCGGCGTCGGTCGCGGGGTGCGGGTGCTCGGGGGCGCGGGCCGAGGGATCGTCCGCCACGAGCGCAAGGCGGCAGGCCGTGCTCGACGCTTTCGCCGGTCCCACCGCACTGCCGGGGGGCCAGACGCACGCGACCATGGACAACACGCTGTCGAACGTGCCCGCCGAGCTGGAGCTCAACATCTCGGGGCACTTGGTCGAGATCGAACCCGAAGTCGTCGGAGAGAGCGACGACCAGCCACGCTGCCACCCTAAGCGCGAGACGAATGCGTCGGTGAGCACTACGGGAGACGTGGCTCCGGAAGCCCGTTTCTCCCCCGTGGAGCAGGACGCGTTCTCGGCCCAGGAGGAGTTTCGCTACCTGCAAGACGGCCTGCTCTTCCACCGCCTGCCACCCGACCTCGCGCGGAAATGGCCCAACCACGCGCAGTTCATGGACGATCCGGCGTTCACGTGGAGGTACATGCGCGCGGGGTGGAATACCTATTGCGAGGAAAATCGTTCGCTGTGGCACGTGCCGCAGGTGGCGGACCCCAACTCCACGAACGGATGGATCGTCCACGCCCTTCGGCCCTATGTTGTGTATCACACTCTCGGGAGCGGAGCGAAGGCGGGCACGGACGGGAACATGCACTATTGGTTCCGGACGCGCCTGTGGGCAGGTGTGACGTTCCACTTCTCGTACTTCCCGGACATTGGCGACCGCACCAACCTTGACAGGGCTGACCTACCAGACGAATTGGAACCTGACTCGGATGACAGCGCGATCGGGTTCCGCACGCTCTATCAGATGTTGCTTCTTCCACACGTGCGATGCCATGCCCGATGGGGGGGCTGGTCGAGCCAGCGGGGAGGGCCGTGGCCATACAACGTAGTCGAGTACGGTTGCGGGTATCGGGACGGTTTCACACTCGTCACTCAGGACAGTGACGGAGATGGGGTTTTGGACGGCTGGGTCCACTGCGAGTATGGAATACCGAATGGTGTGACCTTCGACCTCACCCCGTGCGGATTCAGCGACCCGGACGCCATCGATCCCCTCACCGGCGAGGCCTCGCGGATGTCGGCGCTGCTCGGCGGCAGCGTCCGAGGCCAGGTGCGAACGACGGTCCGCGACACCGTCTACACCGGCGAGTCGGACATCCGACGCCAGGCCTTCTACGAGCTCTTCGGCGAGAAGCTCGTGATCGAGCACCGCGCCGCCTGGTGCGGTCCCGGCGGAATGCGGGCCAACTCGGCGGGCGACCCGTACTATGTGACGAACCGCTTCTGCCTCCGGGCCGAGGATATGACGCACTGGCACGCGCTCACCGACGAGGTGGCATCGAAAATCACCGGGGGGCGAACCAGCTACCTCTTCCAGGCGCGCGACTCAATCAACCTCCAGGACGAGATCGAGCGCGCGTCGGCCTACCCGGGCTGGGACAACTGGCACGGGCACACCTAGGGGGGAACCCACCCATGTTCACCACCCTGCTACTTTCCGTCGCCACAGCTCGCGGCGACGACTTCGAGGCCGTCGCCACCGCGGAACCGGATGCCGTGGGGCTGGGGGAGTGGGTCGAGGTGACGGTGGGGTACAGCGGCGACTCTTACGAGTGCCCCTGCCAGTTCTCCCTCTCGCGACTCGTCGGCGACGATGGCGAACTCGAATACACTGAAAGCGGCTTCCGGTTCAAGTTTGATCGGATGAGCGTCGCCGACGCAAGCTGCCTGCACGTCGCGATCACGGGTCTGGCAAACGACAGCACGGGGCAACAAGCAATCATCGCGGGACCCATCGTTCACCTTCACAGCGACGGCTACGCCCTCGAGCCAAATGGAGAGGGTGACTACCACTGTGTTCCCGTCTACGAGGAGGGCAACGACAAGCCCGACACGACGGGCGACACCGGCTGCCAGAGCGGGGGCGCATGGGTCGCGGCGCTTCCCCTTGTCGTGCTCTCCCGCGCCCGCAGGCGTCGTCTGTAAGGCGCCCCAGCTACACCACCCCCAGCTCCTTCCCCACCTCGACAAACGCCGCCACCGCCCGGTCGATCTGCTCGGGCGTGTGCGCGGCGGAGAGCTGCACGCGGATGCGCGCTTGCCCGCGCGGGACCACGGGGAAGGAGAAGCCGATGACGTAGATGCCGCGCTTCAGCATGCGGTCGGCCATCTCGGTGGCGAGCCGGGCGTCGCCGAGCATGATGGGGACGATGGGGTGCACCCCGGGACGGATCTGGAAGCCGGCCGCGGTCATCGACTCGCGGAAACGCATCGTGTTCGACTCCACGCGATCGCGCCGATCCGTCGACGCCGACAGCATCTCCAGCACCTTGAGTGCCGCGCCCACGATGGGGGGTGCCACCGTGTTGCTGAACAAGTACGGTCGCGACCGCTGGCGCAGGAGCTCCACGATCTCCTTCTTGCCGCTGGTGAAGCCCCCCTGCGAGCCGCCCAGCGCCTTGCCGAGCGTGCTCGTCACCACGTCGACTCGCTCCATCACGCCGCAGTGCTCGATGCTGCCGCGACCGGTGCGTCCCACGAAGCCGGTGGCGTGGCTGTCGTCCACCATCACCGCCGCGCCGTGCTTCTCGGCGATGTCGCAGATCTTGTCGAGCGGGGCGATGTCACCGTCCATCGAGAACACGCCATCGGTCGCGACAAGTTTCACGCGAGCGTGGGCCACCTCGCCGAGCTTACGGTCGAGATCATCGAGATCGAGATGTTTGTAGCGGAGGCGCTCCGCCTTGCAGAGCCGGATGCCGTCGATGATCGACGCGTGGTTGAGCTCGTCGGACACGATGGCGTCGCCCTCGCCGCAGAGGGTCTCGAAGAGGCCGCCGTTGGCGTCGAAGC
>SXON01000138.1 GCA_005778355.1 Pseudomonadota bacterium
GGCCGAGCACCGCGGTGCCGTTGGTGACCACCGCCACGCAGTTGCCCTTCGTCGTGTAGCGGTACACGTCGTCGGGGCGCTTGTGGATGGCGAGGCAGGGCTCGGCCACGCCCGGCGTGTAGGCCAGCGAGAGGTCGCGCTGCGTGTGCAGCGACTTGATCGGGACGATCTCCAGCTTTCCGGGCCGACCTTCCGAGTGGTAGTCGAGCGCGTCGCGTTTGAAACCCATGGTAGCCCCGGGGAGAGGGGCCGCTTTATCCCGGCCGTCCCCACGCTCGGGTCACGCCCAGCTCCGTGCCGTGCACCAGCTCGGCGCGGTTGCTGCCGCACGCTGGGCAGGGGTGCTCCTCGCAGGGGTACTCCGCGCCGCAGTCCAGGCAGTGCAAGATCCCCTCCACAGGCTTGATCTGCACCTCCACCCCGGGGCAGAGATGCACGAGCGCCGCGCGGAGCTCGGCCCCGTCGAGATCGACCAGCGCCCCGAGCTCCACCTCGAAGCCACCGAGCTCCACCTCGGCCGGCCATTGCGCGCGGAGGCCGTCGACCAGCTGCGCGGCGATGCCCTCGACCTCGGTCATGCGACAGCGGTTATCGCGCCGACCGTGAGCGACAGCCTCGGCCCAGGCCAGCGTGCCATCCGTCTCCGCGACGCCCTGTTCGAGGGCGACACCACCTGGGCCTTGCACTGGGCAGAGGGTCTCGACGAGGCCCACGTCTACGAGGTGATCGGCGGCGCCTGCATCCGCGACGCTCGCGACGGCTTCGCGGCGGCTCGTGCCTTCCCGGCGGCTCTGGCCCACCGTGCCTGGGCACCGGTCTTCGAGCGCCTGCTCGGCGAGCCCGACACCGCCCTCGACGACGAGGCGGCCTCGCTGGTGGCGGCGCGGATCGTCCCCGATCGCTGGCGGCCAGACGGCACCCCCGTGACGGTCCTTGTCGAGGGCATGGAGCACGCCGCTGCCCTCTACGCGGCCGGCGCCGCGGGGCTCGCCCTGATCGACGCGTTGCGGTCGCGACAAATCTACGAGATCGTCTCGCTGTATTACCGGCGGGGAACGCTCCACGCGCTCGGTCCACGCCCGATGCTGGTACTTTCCGCCAGCGGGTAGGGATCGCGCCGGCTAGGCTACAGTTAGGGCACGCGGAGGTTTCATGTCACCCTTCCGTCTTGCCCTGGCTCTGTTTGCCCTCGCCCCAACCTCCGCGCAAGCCTTCTGCGGGGCCTTCGTGGGCGATCCCAGCGACACGATGTCGAACACCTCGAGCCAGGTCATCATGGCCCGGCACGGCACCACCACCACGCTGACCGTGGTGATGGACTACACGGGTTCAGCCAGCGAGTTCGCGATCCTGCTGCCGGTGCCGGAGGTGATGACCCGGGAGAGCGTGCGCTCCCTCGATCGCACGCTGGTGGACTGGATCGGCGCCTACACCACGCCGCGGCAGGTGCAGTACACCTGCGACGATGTCTTCGCGGTGAGCGAGGTCTTGCCGAGCAGCGGCTGCGCGCTCGGCTTCGGGTGCGCGTCGGCAGACTACAGCCTCGACGGGGACTACGGCGACACCGGCGTGCACGTCGAGAACAGCTTCACCGAGTACGGCTACGAGTTCGTCGTGCTGAGCGCCGAGGAGTCGAGCTCGCTCTACGCCTGGCTCGACGCCAACGGCTACGCCGTGCCCGAGGGTGGCGAGACGATCCTCCAGGACTACATCGACGCGGGGACCTACTTCCTCGCCGCGAAGGTGGCGATGGACAAGGTGGAGCTGGTGGACGGCTGGCTCCCGCCCATCCAGCTCACCTACGAGGCCGACACCTTCGGTCTCCCCATCAAGATCGGTACCATCTCCGCGAGCGGGCCCCAGGACGTGGTGATCTACACGCTCACGCCGGTGAAGGAAGGGGGTGGCCAGGTGACGGTCACCAACTACCCCGAGCTCACGATGCCCAACGAGTGCACGTGGTCGGGCGACGACTTCGGTAGCTTCTACAACGAGCACTTCGCCGCGGCGCACGAGGAACAGGGCGCCGGCTGGGTGAAGGAGTACGGCTGGGACCTCGAGCCCACAGCGGGCACTGGCTACCACTGCGACCCCTGCACCGCGACGCCGGCGGCGCCCACGGCGGACGGCACCTTCGAGGACTTTGGCTTGCCCTCTCGGAGCGCCTACATCACGCGCCTGCACATGCGCTACACCGCCGAGCAAGCAACGAGCGACCTTGTCTTCTCGGTGTCGGGGATCGTGAAAGACCGCCACCAGCTCAAGTACATCGACCCGCTCACCGAGCTGGAATCGCTCTTCCCGGACTGCGACGCCGGGTGGAAAGAAAACCCGGGCACCTGCCCCGATGACCCCGCCGCCCGCGACACCGGCGCCTTGGTGCTGGTGGGTCTCGGCGCCCTCGGCGCCCTGCTCTCCCTCCGGCGACGCCGCGCATGATCCCCCTCGACCTGTGGCTCGGGGGACAGTTCCTCGGCCAGCCGGCCCTCGAGCTCAGCGACGACGTGGGCCTAGTGGCTCCCTCCCCTGAGCTGCCCCGGGTGCGCCTCGGCGTGGAGCTCGGCCTCCCCGATGGCGACCCCAACGCCACCGTGCACGTGGGCCTGAGCGGGGCCCTGTGGTCGGGCAACTACGCGCTCGGCATCCCCTACGATGCCACCGCCTACGAGCTCGGCGCCGACCTCGTGATCCGCCCCTGGCTGTTCCGGCAGCTCGACGATGAGTCGCGACCGGTGCGCATTCGCCCGTTCACCGACCTTGCCGCCGGACTACGACTCAGCGGACTGGAGCAGCCGTGGTGGGGCGACTACTCTCGGGGCGGCGTGGCCTTCCGGGCCGGGCTGGGCTGTGCCGTCGGCAACGCGCGCACGCATGGGCAAGTGGCGCTGCGCTACGAGGTGGTCGCGGCCGGCAACGCGCTCCAGGGCGTGCTCGACTCCGCCGCGCAAGACATGACGTGGACCTGGACCCCCACCGGCAGTCGCCTGTGGCTGGAGTTCGGTGCCGGGTTCAGGTAGGTCCGCGCCAGGCGTACGCGAAGTTGAGCATCGGGATGGGGAGGATCGTGCCGTCCTGGCCGAACAACGCGAAGTCGAGCGGGACGAGCCCGGCGTCGATGGCGACGCGACGGGTGTAGAAGCGCATCGCCGCCCCGGGCACGAACACAACGTCAGCGCCGCCCTGGCTCGAATCACGGAAAACCAGGAAACTCTCGCCGAGGAACGCCACGCCCGGGCCGATACGGTAGAGGCCCTCCAGGTTGGTGAAGTAGTTGGTGGTCCCTGTCACGTTGTCGATGAGCCCGCCGCCGCCGAGGCCGAGGTGCCGGTCGCGCGAGCCAACCGCAGCCTTGGCGTAGAAACCCGTCCCCTGGCTGCTGGCCACGCCCACCTGGTGCGCGCCCAGCGCCACGCGCCAGCGTTCGCCCACCGGCACGGACACCTTGGCGTCGAGGCACCACACCGACGAGTACTCGTTGACCATCGACGGAAGGACCGAGCTCGCCGTGATGTCGAGGTAGTCGGTGATTCCGAGCCCGAACGAGGTGAGCGCGATCTCCTCTTGCGCCACGAAGCCCGAGAGGTGCCCGTTGCTCCACGCGGAACGACCGAGCAGGTAGCGACTGGCCATCGGGTCGTCGTCGAGGTCGTAGCGCAGGTCGAAGCCTTCGAGGCGCGGCGCGCGCTCCTGCTTGGCCACCTCGCGACGGGCCGTCGTCTCCTCGACGTCGCCCTCGTACTGCACTGACTTCACCAGCCCTTGCGGGAGGTCGAGCACCTTTCCGTCCTTCAGGAAAAGCCGGTAGCGCCCTGCCTCAAGGTACTGAACCTCGCCCTCCAACACCTGCCCGTCGCTGAGCGTCACCCGGTCGATGGTGGCGCCGAGCGCGAGCGTCGCGAACATCAACATGTCGCGCAGCCTACCACCCGGCGGCTACTCCCAGCGCCGTCCCTCGTGTTGCTCCTCGTGGCACTCCCCGGTGCAGGTACCGGCGGTGGACGACCAGCTCATCGCGCCCACGAGCTGGATGTCGGGCGTACCGTTGACGTGCAGTGTGGTGTCGGTGATCGGCTCCCATCCCTCGAGCACCGCCTTGTGGCAGTCGCTGCAATCGAAACCCTCCCCCTCGGAGAGGTGCTTGTTGTGCTCGCCGCTCATCGTCTTCCAGCCATCGGAGCCGCTTGCCTGGTGAGGGTGGCAACCGTCGCAAGTGGCCTCGAAGGTGCCGGCGCTCGCCGTGCCGTTGTCGCCTTGACCGTTGCCATGGCAGTACAGGTTGGCGCAGGTGCCCGCCCCGTCCCAGGTGGCGGCGGCGCTGAGACCGGCACTGAAGTTCACTTCTGCCACGGCGGGCGTGTCGTCACCGATGAAGAGGTGGCCGTCGCTGAGCACGTCGGTGGGCTGCACGTGGCAGTCGGTGCAGGCAAAGGCATCGACGATGGCGCCGTCGGCCACGTGGTTGCTGTGGACGGGAAAGTTGTTGGTGCCGTCGTCGTGGATGTAGGACGGTGGCGCGCCGTCGGGGGTTTCCTCGCCGCCGTGGCAGAAGGTGCAATCGCTGCGCCAGTTGACGGGGTGACAGGTGTCGCAGCTCGTCCCCGTGCCGCCGGTCAGGTCGGCGCCGTGACAATTGACGCACTCCTGGGTTTGCAGCTTGGCCTCGGGGCTGTGCACCGCCGGGTCGATGAAATCGTCCGGATGGTAGCGGCTCGACGGCGTGCCCGTTTCCTTGGGCTCGTCGTTGGCGGGACAGGCGACGAGCGACAGGAACAGCAGGGGCACGATGCGCATCGGTCGATTGTGCCTCGCGCCGCACTCCGCGGCTACCCGGCACCTGACGGAAGTCAGGCCAGCTGACGGACGTCCGTCACCTTTCGACAGCAAGACTCGGCGTTCCCCCGTGCACGGGCCCCGGCACAGACCTTGAACTCGCTGCGGCTCCCCCCGGAGCCCGCGTGTTCATCCTCGTCGCCTGTACCGAGTCTCTCTCCCCCGTGGCGGAGGCGCTCGCCGCCGACGCCGTCGTCGATGTCCGCCTCGAAGTCGATCCGCCGACCGACCGGGCCGGCATCACCTACGAGATCTACGTGCGCTCCTTCTACGACAGCGACGGCGACGGCATCGGCGACATCGAGGGCGTGCGCCTGAAGCTCGACTACCTCGAAACCCTCGGCGTGCAGACCATCTGGCTGATGCCGATCTTCCCCGCCTTCGGTCCCGCCGGCTATGACGTGCAGGACTTCGGCAGCATCACCGCCGAGTACGGCGATGAGGATGCGCTGCGAGCGCTGGTCGACGCGGCCCACGCGCGCGGCATGCGCGTGCTCCTCGACCTCCCGCTGAACCACGTGCACCGCGAGCACCCGTGGTTCCTCGCCGCCTCCGACGGCGACCCGACCTATCGCGACTACTTCGTGTACGGAGGCGAGGGCCAGGGCTGGTGGCCCGAGCCCCAGGGTGAGAACTACTACGCCTACTTCGGCCCCGAGCTGCCCGACCTCGACTGGACCCACGACAGCCTCGCCTTCCGCATGGGCCTCGACCTGTCACGCTGGCTGGAGGTGGTGGACGGCTACCGTCTCGACGCGGTGCTGATGCTGGTGGAAGAGGACGGTGTCATCGAGGGATCGGCCGCCTCTCATGCGCTGGTCGACGAGATTTCCCGCCGCTTTCCCGACAAGTTCTTCCTCGCCGAGGCCAGCGAGTGGGAGGTCGAAAAGAGCCTGAGCTGGCTGGAGGAGGCGCACGCGGTCACCGACTTTCCCCGGCGGGAGGCGCTGCTGCTCGCCGCCGCCGAACGCGACGCGGCCCACGTGGCCGAGGTGCTCGCCGAGCAGGGCAGCGGCGCCCTGGGCATGGGGAGCTTCCTCGGCTCCCACGACGTCGACCGGCTGGCGTCGGTGGTGGCCGACCCCGCCCAACGTCGCGCCTTGATGGTGGCGAATATGCTCCTCCCGGGGAGCCCGGTGCTCTATTACGGCGAGGAGCTCGATCTGCCGAACGCGCAGACCGCGTCGGGACAGGACTACGCCTGGCGGGCGCCGATGCCCTGGGACAGCACGTCGCAAGCTGGCTTCACCAGCGGCACCCCCTGGTTCACGCCCGATCCGAGCTACGCGCACGGGATCAACGTCGCTGAGGAAGACCAGGATCCCACGAGCCTGCTCAACCTGGTGCGCTTGCTCGCCTGCGTGCGAGCGGAAACCGAGAGCGATCCAATTTCCACCCCGACAGCGAGTGGCTCGATCTTACGATGGACCCGGGGCGAGGTGAGCGTCGAGGTCGACTTCGCGGGCGGCTACCGCGTGGAGGGTTCGGTCTGCTCGGTGTAGAGCGCGCGCGGATCCTCGGGCCACTTGTGCCGCGGGTAACGCCGCATCAGCTCGCGACGGATCCCCGGGTAATGGCGCATCCAGAAGCCGGGCAGGTCTCGGGTCACCTGGACCGGCCGACCGTTCGGAGCGTTGAGATGGAGCACGAGCGGGTACTTCCCGTCGAGAATGCGCGGGCCGTCGGCGAGACCGAAGAAGTCCTGCATACGACTGGCCACGTGGGGCTCGTCGCCCTCGTAGATCACGGCCACGCGGGGGCGGCTCGGCAGCCGGATGGTCTCGGGCGCGAGGCGGTCGACGAGGCCCGGGTCGGTCAACATCCCGCGTGCAAGCTCCACCAGCGAGGCCTGGCCGAGTTCGCGCGCCGAGCGAAGCCCCGCGCACAGCGCGCGGCCGAGGGCGTCGAGATCGAGCGGGGCCAGCTCCACGCCCTGGCGACGAAGGAAAGCCACGCGCGCCACCAGCGCCGCGCCCCGTTCCCAGTCGGGCACGTGGTTGTGCAGGTTGGCCGCCACGTGCTCGTGCAAGATGCGCCCCACCTCGGCGGGGTCGCCTTGCCCCGGCGCCGCGTCGAGAACCAGCTCGCCGTACACCAGCTCCTCGCGTACCTCCACGCGGTCACCCGTCCACCGGCTGAGCTCGCGGACGGTGGCGTGTTCCAGGAGCCAGCCCTCGGGGATGGGCGTCATCGTGCGCGCCCGGGCGCGGTTGTGCACCCGATCCACCTCCGTGACGATGACGTATCCGTCGCGACCTACCTCGCACTCCGCCGCGCCGCCGTCGCTGAGCTTCACGCGCCCGCCCTGGCGCTGGCCCACGCGGTCGGGGAAGGCGGCGAAGAGCGCGCGGGCGAGCCCGTCCGGTTCGGCGCGGCCCTGCGAGGGCACGAGGCGCGACAGGTGGGCTTTCTCGCGCGCGTCGCCCTGCCCGTCGAGCGCCCGGTCGACGAGGTCGCCGTCGAGCCGCCGGCCAAACAGCGTTACCAGCGCCGCGCCCTCGCGACCAGCGCCCAGCGCCGCCGCCTCCACCAGCAATCGCCCCAGCCTCGGCGACAGCGGCAGTCGCGACACCGCTGCGCCCAGCACGGTGAGCCCGTTGTCATCGAGCAGATCGAGGCGGCGCAGGTGCTCCACGGCCGCTCTCCAGGCCCCGGCGGGCGGCGGCTCGAACCACTCGAGTGACTGCCCACGTAAGGCGAGCACGGTGGCGGCGAGGTCGATGCGACGGATCTCGGGGACGGTCTGCGCGGGGCGCGCGTCGTGATCGGCGCGGGAGTAGAGGCGGAGGCAGGTGCCGGGACCGAGTCGCCCGGCACGACCCGCCCGCTGGGCCGCGCTGTCGCGGGCGACGGGGACGAGATCGAGGGTGGGTAATCCCGACCAGGCGTCGAAGGACGCCTGCCGGGCGAGCCCGGCGTCGATCACCGTCGTGATCCCCTCCACGGTCACGCTGGTCTCGGCCACGTTGGTGGCGAGCACCACCCGGGGCGCCCCCGTGTCGCGGAGCGCGCGGTCCTGGGCGCCAGCGTCGACCTCGCCGTGCAGGGGGTACACCGGCACGCCGCCGAGGAGGGCGGCCGTGCGCTCGATCTCGCCGATCCCCGGCAAGAAAGCGAGCACGCTCCCGCTCTCCACGGCCTCCCGACAGGCGGCGGCGACCCGCGCCTCCAGCGCCCGGTCGTCGCGACGCTCCCAGTACTTGATCTGGACCGGGAACATCGTCCCCGTGGCGCGCAGCCGCGGACAGCTCAGGAACCGCGCGACCGCCTCGCCGTCGAGCGTGGCCGACATGACCACCAGCTTCAGCTCGGGCCGCGACCGTCGCAAGGCGCGGCACCAGGCCAGCGCCACGTCGGTGTGGATGCTGCGCTCGTGGAACTCGTCGAGAATCACCGCGTCGATCCCCGCGAGATCGTCGAGGCGTCGCGTGAACACCCCCTCGGTCACGTAGAGCACGCGCGTCTTGTCGCTCGACTTGCGGTCGAGGCGCATCGCGTAGCCCACCCGCTCGCCCACCGGCTCGCCGAGCTCGCTGGCCACGCGATGGGCGGCGGCCCGAGCGGCCACCCGGCGGGGCTCCAGGACCCAGGTTTGCCCACTTACGGTTCCCGCCACGGCGATGGGCACCCGCGTCGTCTTGCCAGAGCCGGGGGGCGACTCGAGCACCACGGCGCCTTCGCGCGCGAGGTGGCCGAGCAGCTCGGGGAGGATGTCGTCGACGGGAAGCGGGGTTGGCATCGCGGCTCTGCGCCCGCTGAGCTAACGGGGCCCCGCGTGGG
The DNA here is from genome assembly GCA_005778355.1 of Pseudomonadota bacterium. GTDB lineage: Bacteria > Myxococcota_A > UBA796 > UBA796 > SXON01 > SXON01. Next base: position 8,611 of record SXON01000138.1, read on the forward strand.
CCCGCAGGCCCACCGCCCCGAGGCAGACGATGCACGGCATGGAGTCGTTGAAAGAGTACTGGGATGTCGCTGGCCCCACGCTGTTGTTCATGCTGGTCGTCAGCTTGTTCACCGTGGCCCTGGCGATCGAACGGTGGATCGGGCTCTTGCGGGGGCGTAGCGCCGTCACCCGCGCCGACCAGCGCGTGGTCGAAGCGGCGCGACGGGGCGACCCCGAGGAGGCCCGCCGCCTGGCCGACGGGCTCCCCTCCCCCTTTCGCGAGGTCTTCAGCGCCGGTCTCGACCGCGCCCTCGGCCGCGTGCGCGGCGAACCGCAAACCGCGATGCAACGCGAGAGCAAACGCGCCGCCGGTCGTCTCCGGGCGGGCTTGTGGATGCTCGCCAGCGTGGGCGCGCTCATGCCCTTCGCGGGCCTCCTCGGCACCGTGGTGGGCGTCATGGGGAGCTTCAAGGCCATCGGCGAGTCCGGCACGGGCGGCTTCGCCGTGGTGAGCGCGGGGATCTCCGAGGCCTTGATCGCCACGGCCGCCGGTCTCTTCGTGGCCATCGAGGCAGTGATCTTCTTCAACATCCTCGGCCAGATGGCGGGCGGCATCGCGCGCGACCTCGCGCTCCTGGTCGACGAGCTGGGCGAGCTGATCCGGGTGCCCCGCGCCCCGAAGTCCGGGGAGTAGGCGTGCAAACGGGCCCCGCCACGCAGGTCGACGATGTCGACGAAGACACCGGGATGTTCTCGGAGATCAACATCACGCCGCTCACCGACGTTTTCCTGGTGTTGCTCATCATCTTCATGGTGGTGTCGAGCAGCATGGTGGAAGCCGAGAAGCAGGCGGCGCAGGCCAAGAACCTGGTGTCGGAACGCGCGCTCTCGGTGCTCACGCCCGAGGGCACCGGCGAGAGCCCCCTCATCCCGAAGGACATCGTGATCTCGGTCACGCCCGACGGGACAATCTACCTTGAAGGCGACACGTTCCCCATCGCCGAGCTGGCCGAGCGCCTGCGCAAGGTGGAGAAGGGCGCCGCCGCCACCCGCGTCGTGGTGCGGGGCGACCAGGAAGCCCAGTACAAGCTCGTGTGGCAGGTGATCCGCGCCGCGCAGGCCGCCGGATTCCCCGACGTGGCGCTGGCGTCGAGGGCCAAGGACTAGTTCCCCAGGCCGTCGCGACATCGGCTCCCAGAGCCATGAAACGGCGTGATGGGGGACGCCGCGGTGGGGGGAGAGCCGCCGCCGAGGCGCGTTATCCACGCGCCTCGGCCCTGGCGAACGCAGCCTGCGGAGTTCGGCAGGTTGGCGGCGGTAGGGGGGCGACACCGGCGAGGTGTCGCCCCCCCTATGTCTACTTTGGCGGGCGTCACGATTCGTTGACGAGCGCGGGGGAACCGCGAATCACGGCTACTGTCCAACCCGCCGTGAGCCTGCCCCCCGCCCACAGCCCGGAAGCGCGCAAGGTCGAGGTCCTCCTCCGGATGGGCCGGGCGGAGGAGGCCGCAAGACTCGCCGAGCAACTGCCGGCCCGGGAGCACGCCACCCCCGGCTTCCTGCGGCTTCGTGGCCGTGCCCAGCGCGCGGTGGGCCGTCACTTCGACGCCGAGCAGTCCTTCCGCGAGGCCTTGTCCCTCGCACCCGGCGACGGGGGACTGCTCGCCGACGTGGCCACGACGCTGGTGGGCCAGAAACGCCACCGCGAGGCGCTCTCCTTCGCGCGCGACGCCGTGGCCGCCTCGCCGAGCGTGGCCGCCTTCCATGCGCTCCTCGGCATCACCGCCGAGGCGCTCTTGCTCGACGAGGAAGCCGAGCGTGCGCTGGGGACAGCCCGCGCGCTGTCGCCCGGCGACCCAGAAGCGCACGTGGTGTACGGCTTCGCGGCGCTCCGGCTCGGCAAGTTCGACGCCGCCCTGGCGGCCTTTCGTGACGCTCTCCGCGTGGATCCGTCCCGTGCACAGGCCCATCGTGGCCTCGCCCGCACGCTCGCCGAGGCGGGCGACCTCGCGGCCGCCCGTGCCTCGTGGGCCGAGGCCCTCGCCCTCGATCCCGACCTCGACGACCCCGCCATCCACCGCAAGCTCAACCCGCCGCGGCAGCCCCCGCGATGGATCGCCGCGATCCTCGCGATCCCCCCCTGGGCGGGCATGCTGATCGCGGCGCTCGGCTTCGTGGTGGCGCTGTCCGACCCCTGGGCCGGGGTGCCGCTCTTCGTGATGGCGGCGCTCGGCCCCGTGATTCGCATCGGCTGGGAGGATCCATGAGCGTCGTTGCCCTGCGTGAAGCTCTGGCCCTCGCGCCCGAGAACGTGCCGTTGCGGGTCTTGCTCGCCCGCGAGCTCCTGGCGGTGGACCGCGCCGACGCCGCCCTCATCGAGGCGCGCGCCGCCTTCGCTGCCGACCCGGCGCGTCGCGACACCCGCGAGGTGCTCGGCGCCTGCGGCCTGTCGCTCGGCGACGATGCCCTGGTCGTGGAGGCCTGGTTCGCCGTGCGCGACCAGCTCGCCGCCACCTCGCTGCGCGCCCTCGCCGTGTCCTGCGCGCGCACCGGTCGCCTCGCCGAGTCGCGAGAGGTGTACGCGCTCATCGCCGAGCAGGAGCCCGTGGTCCACGACCTCGCCTTGCGCCGAACCGTCGTCGGTGCCGCCCCGGCGCCCGCACCGGAGCGACCGCCCGAGCGTCGACCCACCTTTGCCGACGTCGGCGGCCTCGAGTCCCTGAAAGAACGCCTGCGGATGGACATCGTCTACCCGCTCCAGCGGCCCGACCTCTTCCGCGCCTACGGCAAGAAGCTCGGTGGCGGTGTCTTGCTCTACGGCCCCCCCGGCTGCGGCAAGACTCACCTCGCGCAGGCCGCCGCCGGCGAGAGCGGGGCGCGCTTCGTGGTGGTGGAGATCCAGGCCGTGCTCGAGATGTGGCTCGGCGAGTCGGAGAAGCGCCTGCACGAGGTCTTCGAGGAGGCCCGCGCCAAGTCACCGAGCATCCTGTTCTTCGACGAGGTGGAGGCCATCGGCGCGGCGCGTCACCAGCTCCGGCACGGGCCCGGCCGTCGTCTGGTCAATCAACTCCTGGCGGAGATGGACGGGGCGGGCGCCAAGAACGATGGGCTCTTGGTGATCGGCGCCACCAACGCCCCGTGGGACGTCGACCCGGCCTTACGACGCCCCGGTCGTTTCGACCGCGTGGTCTTCGTGCCGCCCCCCGACCCGGGTGCTCGCGAGACCATACTCCAGCTCGCGCTTCGTGATCGTCCCACGGAGAAGCTCGATCTTCGCTCGCTCGTGGGGCGGACGCATCGCTGGTCAGGCGCCGACCTCAATCACCTCGTCGACGCCGCCAGCGAGCGCGCCCTCGCCGAGGCCCTGCGTAGCGGCAAGCTCCGTCCGATCACCCAGAGCGACCTCGTCGCCGCGATCGACCGCGTGCGGCCCACCACCGGGGAGTGGCTCGCCGCTGCCAAGCGCTATGTGTCCTACGCGAACCAGGCCGGTCTCTACGACGACGTCGCGGCGTACCTCCGCGAGGACTGATACCCGGGGCGGATGCTGTTCCTCCTCGCCTGTACCTCGAGTGACGACCCCAAGGAAACGGGCGACACCGCCACCTCCACCGACACCGGCGACACTGCGGAGGCCAGCGACTTCGACACCGCCTGCTTCGCGCAGGTGATGCAGTCGCAAGAGGTGTGCGAGTGCAGCACGATCACCGTGGACTGGAGCGGCCTCACGCACGACAGCGCGGGCGAGCCATTCACCCCTTCGGACGTGCTCCTGGTGCACTGGTACATCTTCGACATGCCGGTGAGCACGCTCAACACCGCGCTCTGTTCTGGCGGCGACCTTGGCATGAACAGCTTCGCCACCTCCTCGTCGGCGGGCGACGCGCTCTCCGCCTCGCCCACCACACAAGACGTGGAGATCGGCGACTGGACGCGGCAGACGGGCGTGATCGCGCTCTACGATCAGGACGCGGGCGACGGCGCGCAGATCTGGCCGCGGGCGGGCGCGGTGTTCACCTTCAACGCGGAGAGTTCGAACAGCACGGTGACGGTGGAAGGGCGGGGGGATGTGTACACGGGGCCGTAGTTGGTTTTGATCTGCGCGGGCTGGCGAGCGCGCCGTTGGTCTTGATCTGCGCGGGCTGGCGAGCGCGCCGTTGGTCTTGATCTGCGCGGGCTAGCGAGCCCGCGCTCACTGGGGGGCGGCTCTCGCTTTCGCTCGCGCACGCCTTCTTAGTGCGTGACTTGAGTGAAACGTGCCATGATGTCCCGACACCGGGGTCCATCGTATGCTCGTCGCGCTCCTCCTTGCGGCAAATAGCGCCTGGGCCATCGACGCCGACCAGGACGGCTGGCACGCCGAGGGGGCGCTGCCCGACTGCGACGACGACAACGAGGCGGTGAACCCGGCCGCCGCCGAGGACGTCACCAACGAGGTGGATGACGACTGCGACGGGTCACGCTTGATCCGCCGGGTGTACGTGACTGCGCTGGAAAACCCGGGTGCCGTGGACTGGACGCTCAGCAACGCCAGCTTCCAGGCAGGTCAACTGAACCTCACCCCCCCCCTCAGCAAACATCGGTCGCGACACTAGCACACACGTTCGCGTGGGGAACCGGTGAGCTGAACGTCGGCATCGACGTGGACAGCCTCGGCCCCGGCGCCGCCTGCACCGTCGAGGTGAAGAAGCAGGGCGCGGCGCAGTCCACGTCGCTCTCCCTGGAAGAGGGCACCAACGCGCTCAAGTTCGCCAACATCACGCCGGGCTCGACGGTGGGCTTGCTGCGCATCAACTGCTCTGGTGGCAACGCGATCATCGACTGGCTGACCGTCGGCAACGGCGCGTACAAGATGGCGCCTCTGATGGACATGCAGGCCGAGGCCTCGCCGATGAAGATGCCCTCCGGCGGCCGCATGACCTTCGTGCGCCCGAGCGACTCGCAGAACTACATCTTCATGGGCAGCGACGTCGGCGGCTTGTCCTACAGCACCGACGGGCAGACCTGGAACTTCGCCAACGGCGCCTCGCAAGATTTCACCGACCGCGGCGACCAGGGAGTGTGGGACGCCTGGTACCCCGAGGACGCCAGCGACTTCGCCTCGGTGGTGGTGGCCACCGGAAACAACATCGACGGGAGCGACGGCGGACTCTGGACCGGCTCCCCCGACGGCGAGGACTGGACGGAGATCCTGGCGGGCTCCAGCCTCGGCTTCAGCAAGTTCTACAGCGGGTGCGACCCCGAGGAGGCGCACGATCTGTTCAGCTCGGGCAAGATCCTCGTGCAAGATCCCGCCGACGAGTGGGACAGCCTCTACGCCCTCGCGCAGCGCCGCGACCTCGACGGCACCACCGATACCCACGGCGTGTACCGCGTGACCGGCGCGAGCTGGCTCGGCACGCCGGCCATCTGCGAGCCCTACGCGGTGGGCGCCACGAGCCTCCCGGAGATGGCCCTCCCCACGGCCGCCGCCATCGTGACCGACGAGTTCGGGAACAGTCCTGGATCCTCGTCGGCTACACGGTGCGCAACTACGACGCGGGCCGCGGCGGGCTCTACCTGTGCCCGTTGGTGTCCGACGCGGGTGTGTGCGATGGCTCGCTCGACTGCATCGAGGTCAACGACGGAGACGGCCTGGACGAGGAGTTGCTCGACGTTCGAGACATCGAGGTGAACCCGATGGCGCCGAACCAGGTATTCATCGTCGATGGCGGCAAGCGCGGCGCCACAAATGGGGACGGCAGCTGCTCGCACCAGCACTCCACCGTGTACGGGATGACCATCACCGCCAACCCGGCCGGCGGCGACCCGGTAGTGGACATCTGGGACACCGACGCGACCGACACGACGAACCGGCCGTCGTGGTCGGTGATACCGCCCTATGCCGCCGCTGGAACGCGGGCCGTCGGCGACCCGCTGGTCTACTCTTACGTCGAGGCGAACGACCCGGACGCGGCGACGGATCCCCTCGCCGCGGCGTTGAGGGGCTGCCAGGCGGCGAGCAGCGCCGACTGGATTGGCGACCTCGTGCCGCCGACGAACGGCACCGAGTCGGCGGAGTCGTTGATGAGCGTGGCCATCGACCCCGACGCAAACTTCATCTTCACCTTCTACCAGCTCGGCGACGGCAGCCAGAACCTCGGCTGCGTGCGTCACTTCCGCGCCCACCTCGACGGCGCCGAGCCCGTGCCGAGCGGGACCGTGCTCGACTGGCACCCGCTGCTCGACTACGCCGACCGCGACGACAACTACAACGTCGACTACACCACCGAGGTCGATCCCCTGATGGTGGGGGGCACCCAGGACCGCACGGCGATGGTCGACCCCGGCGACAGCTTCCTCGCCGACGAGCCGGTGAAGTACGTCGACGCCGGGCTCATGCACGACGCGGTCTTCTGGGACAACGGCAGTGTGCTCACCCCGGTGCGATTGCTGCTCGCCGCGCAGTGGGCGTGGTGGATCCCGCAGACGGGCAAGCCAATGACGCTCAATGGCGTGTCGCTGAATGCGACCGGCTGGGACGCGGAGGTCGGCATCGACGACCTCGACAAGGTGGCCTACGTCATGGGCGACCAGCCCGAGCGCAGCTTCCAGGACTCCGTGGTGAAGGACCTCGTGGTGGTGTCGGGCGGGAGCGACGAGGGCGCCTATCGCCGCGACCTCGTGTACGTGGCCCCAGGCGACATCGACCTCTTCACGGCCTATGGCCACGAGGACCCCGCCAACCGCGACGCGGCCGACCGCGACTGCCACGTGACGGCGATCAGCGTCGCGCGGGGCTCGGTGGACACCTGGCAGAACGGCGCGCTGGAGCAGGACGGCGGCTTTGGTCACGAGGTGTGGTGGGCACCCGTCAACGTGGCCGACGCGGACTGGCACGACACCAACAACGAGTACAACATGCTCTACCACCGCCGCCGACACGACACCTGGTGCTGGGACGCGGTGGCGGTGTCCGGCCGGGGCAACTGGATGGAGTACAACGGCACCACCACCACGTGGGAGCTCTCCTGCCTGGACAGCAACAAGGTGGTCACGACGAACGGGAGCTGGCCCAGTTGCAACGCCAACGCGGATGGCCTCGACGTCGATGGCGACGCGGACCTCACGCTCGAGAACATCGGCCGCATCACCGACATCGTCGCCCTCGGCAACGACGTCGCGCTCCTCGCCGCAGCTGGCCGCTGCGATGATGCCGACGGCGATACCGACGCGAACAACAGCGACGAGATCTGTGCGGAGGGCAGCGGCGAGGGCCTCTGGGTGGTCTACGACGACGGCGCCACCGGGCTGCGCTACGAGGAGGTCACCTACGACGAGACCGTGCCGAGCATGCCCTCGAGCCTCGGCAGCAACACCTGCGACAAGGTGGACTTCTTTGAGGGCCTGCTCGACGATGGCGAGGTCGTGCGCGGCATGGGTACGCTCTCGCTGCACCCCGATACCGACACGGCGACCGGGGGCACTCACGTGCGCGCCTTCGTCTCCACCAAGACCTGCGGCGTCCGCGAGGTGGAGTTCGACCTGGGCAGCGAGGCCACCCCGAGCGGATGGGTGGCCTGGCCAGCGAGCAACTGCCCGCTTTACCCGCCCGTGTTCCCGCTGTCCGGCTACGAGGCTTCCGACATCACCCCAGCGGTGACCGCGGGCGCGATCGTGACACCCGATGGCGGGTCGCTCCTGGTGTTCGGTGGCGCTTCAGACGGCTCCCTCCAGCAATGGAGCTCGACGGGGTACATCGACATCGGCGGTGGCGTCTGCGCGATCGACCTGTCCGATGGCTCCGCGCAGACGGCGATCCCGGCGAACTCCATCCGGCAGGCGATCTCCGCCGTGGTGCCGCACCCGGACATCGAGGGACTATACGCGGTGGCCGCCTACCGCTCCGGCGAGGCCTCGACAACCGGGGAGGCCGGCGTGTACCTCATCCAGCGGCGAGCCTTGCCCTGGAGCGGCGGCGGACCGGCCTACGGCTGGCGGCGGATCTCAGGCGACGACCTCGACCACGCCCAGGGCGTGGCGGTGAGCTGGGGCGTCGGTCGCGAGACCGATCCCTTCCCCGCGATGCCGGAGGACTGGCTGCCCAGCACCGATCACCTCTACCTCGGGACGGCCGGCGGCGGCCCGTGGGACCTGGACGTGTCGTGGTGATCGCCCTCGCCTCCTTCGGGTGCGCCGGGCCCGGTACACCGGGGCGCGAGGACGGCGAGAGCGGCGACGCCAACGACGCCTCCGCGTACGTCACGGTCCCGATCGACTCCGACGAGCCGGACACGGCACCGGACAGCACCGCCATCGACGAGACCGGCGACACGGGACAGCCCCCCAACCCCGATGCCGACTACGATGGGTTCGACGCCATCGCCTACGGCGGCACCGACTGCGACGACGGCAATGTGTACGTGTACCCCGGCGCGCCCGAGATGTGCGACGCCGCCGACCAGGACTGCGACGGCAACGGCTGGACCGGGGCGGACTGCGCAGAGACCCAGAACCTCGCGGCGATGGGACAGGCGCTCGCGGGCTCCCCGTGGGGGATGCCGACCATCGTCCGCGACGTGACCGGCGACGGCATCGACGACGTGCTCGACGGCTCCTATCGCAACGGGTCGGTCACGGGGCTCGCCTACTGGACGGCCACCGAGATCCCGGAGGACCCGGGCTACTTCCCCGAGGACAACAACGTGGCCGCCTTCTACCCGTACAGCGACCTCATCGACCACCGGCTGGACTTCGGCGACGTGGATGGCGACGGCTACAACGACGTGGGGCACGTGCCCGGCGGCGTGTACGGCTACACCACCTCGCTCTTCCGTGGACCCATCCCGACCGACGGTTCCTGGGTGTACGCCCCCGACTACGCGTGGGGCGCCTCGCCGAGCATGGTCTGGTCGGACTGCTGGAGCTGCGAAGCGATCACCGGCGACTGGAACGGCGACGGCCTCGGCGACCTCGCGCTCTCCGCGTGGGACGACCTCGAGCCCGAGGAGGACGGCGGGCTGGTGGTGTACTGGGGAGGGACGTTTGGCGACGAGCGGTTGACGCTCTCCGGCGGGCACATCAAGGGACTCGACGCCCTCGGCGATGTCAACGGCGACGGGACCGACGACATGGCCGTGCAGGATCCCAGCCAAGGGAGTCGAGAGACGGTGGTCGCCTGGATCAACGGTGCGGACCTGTCACTAGCGATGGAATTGGCAGATCCTATCGACGTCGCATTCGCGAGAGTGATCGACGAGGCCTACGAGAACAGTGCGTGGTCAGGAGTTCGCGACTGGGATGGCGACGGCCTCGTCGATCCGGAGGCGGTGATCTACCCGGGAGGCGGCGATGTCGATGCCGAAGCCGAACTCCTCGCCTTCAGCGCTGCGACCTCCACAGCCATGGCCATCGACGACGCCATCGGCGGCTACGATCTCCCGGGAACGGCGCTGGATGGCGGGGCGCGTGGCCAGGCCTGCAACTTCGGCGGCGCCGACCACGTCTTGTACCAGAGCGGCCAGACCTGGGCCCTTTTCGAGGCGCCTGCCACCCTGCCGCCGCGCCACTCCCCCTTCCCGGAGCGCATGCTCGTACTGGAGGAGGCGCTCGACGCCGACTGCGGCGATGTCACCGGCGACGGGCGGGACGACCTGGTCTTCGGTGTCGACCAGTCCTGGCTAGACGCTGGCCAGATCCGCGTCATCCCCGGCTGGGAAATCCCCTGGGACGACGACACCTACTGGCCCTGAACCACCCTTTCGCCGGAGTCCCCCATGCTCGCCCTTCTCCTCGCCTTGTTCGCCTGCCCCGTCACCGTCCCCGGCGACACCGCCACCGCGCTGCCCACGGCCCCGGCCACCGACACCGGCACGGCTACCCCCGGCTGACAGCCGTCCACCGGGGCAGGTCAAGCGAACGTCGCGACCCGCTCCCCAACCAGCACCCTGCGCACGTTGCGCACCTCGGCCCAGGGCCACGGACCGTCTAGCGTCACGCCCAGCTCGGCCAGGACGGCCTTGACCGCGACCGCGAGCGCCGCGTCGTTGCCCGAGTGAACCTTGACTGCGATGCCCTGTCGCGACCCGGGCCGCGCGATGCAGAACAGCCCCTCGGCGCCCACCTTCACCGCGAGGGGCTCGCTGGCGCCGGTGACGACGACGAGGTCGAGGCGACCGTCGCCCGACATGTAGAAGGGTTGTCGCGACATCGCGAGGCCCACCCGGCCCGCGGCGGTCCCATCCGCCATCTCGGCGGCGAGCCGCGCCCATGCGCGAGCCTGTCCCGACAAGGGGGCGTGAAAAGTCGGCACCGAACAACCGTCTACCGCCACGCCGTGGGTCACGCCGGCCCACTCGTCGAGCCGCACGCGGTTGCGACGCTGCAGGGGGTGCTCGGGCGAGCGGTAGTCGAGGTCCCAGCCCTGCGCGCGCGAGGCGGCGAGCATGAAAGTGTGCTTGCCCGAGCAGTTGTTGTGTAGGACCGTGGGTTTGCCCAGCTCGCGGGACGTCACCTCGTGCATCGGCGGATGAGCGCCACACTGCAGGGCATCCGCCGACAACTCTAGTCGCGACAATAGGCGCGACACGACGGCCACATGGGCGGATTGCCCGGAGTGCGAAGCGGCGCCGATGGCCAGCTCCTCGTCGGAGAGATCCAGACCCGGTAGGCACTCGAGCGCCGTCGCGAGCTGCATCGGCTTGCACGCACTCCGCCAGAAGGAGGCCACGTCGGGGCCCACCTGCCAGCGCACACGGTCGCCTTCGACGAGGCAGGCGCTGGCGGTGTGCTCGGCCTCGAAGAGGCCCCCACGGAGGCATCGGATGCTGAGCGTCATGCGGCCCCGTAGCGCGGCCCGTGCACGGGCGATAGCGCCCGCGCCATGGACTACGTCCGCCCGATCCAGTCTCGCTACGTCGACCCCCTCGAGGTGGTGTGGCTCGCGACGGCCCGCCGACTCGGGTTGCACATCCGTCGCAACCCGGCGATCTTCTCCGCCACCGACGGCACCGGTCTCCTCGAGCTCGGCCCGCGCGACACGCTCGACCCCGACGACACGCTCGCGCAGATGGTGTACCACGAGCTCTGCCACTGGATCACCAACGGGGTCGACACCTTCCACGAGCGCGACTGGGGCTTCGCGCTCGACTCGGAGCTCGACTGGCGCGAGCATGCCTGCCTCCGGCTGCAGGCGGCGCTCAACGATGAGCATGGGCTCCGCGAGATGCTGGCGCCCACGAGCGGCTTCCGCGCCTACTACGACGCCCTCCCCGCCGACGCTTTCGGCGCCGTCGAAGGCTGGCCCCACGAGGATCTGATCGTCCCCTTCGCTCGCGAGGCCTTCGCCCGGGCGCACGGGCAGCCCTGGGGAGACACCTTGCAGGCGGCCTTGCGCGCCACCGCCGCGCTCCAGGGCGCCGTGGCCCCCTTCCTCGGCGACTACGCCAGCGAGCGGGGCGACGACACGCTGCCCTCCTTGTGGGGACGTTCGCCGAGCGCGTGACTACGATGCGCCGGCCATGCCGGTGTACCGCCTCGTCGACGACATTGTCTTCCCACCGCCCGAGCACGCCGAGCACGGCCTGCTCGCGGTGGGGGGCGACTTGCGCCCGGAGCGGCTCGTGGCCGCCTACCAGCAAGGCATCTTCCCCTGGTACAGCGAGGGCGAGCCCATCTGGTGGCACTCCCCCGACCCGCGGTTCGTGCTCGATCCGGTCGCCATCGAGGTGCCGCGTTCGTTGCGGAAAGTGATGGCGAAGCGCCCCTTCGAGATCCGCTTCGACACCGCCTTCGGCGAGGTGATGCGGCGCTGCGGCCAGAAGAAACGCCCGGGACAACGCGGCACCTGGATCACGCGCGACATGCTCGCCGCCTACGCCCGGCTCCACGAACTCGGCCTCGCCCACTCCGCCGAGGCCTGGCAGGGAAACAAGCTCGTCGGCGGGCTCTACGGCGTGTCGCTCGGCGACATGTACTTCGGCGAGAGCATGTTCACCGACGTGGACGACGCGAGCAAGGTGGCGTTTGTCACGCTCGTCGATTGGATGCGGCGAGCGGGGATCCAGCTCATCGACAGCCAGGTGCACACCGATCACCTCGCGCGTTTCGGGGCGGTGAACTGGCCGCGTTCAAACTACCTCGCGCGGCTCCGCGAGCTGGTGAATCGTCCCACGCGGGCCGGGAAGTGGACGTACACGCCGCCGCCGGAGCGCCACGACGAGCCGGGATAAGCCCCGCGCCCATGCACCCCGCGCTCGAACCGCACGCCACCGGCATGCTCCGTGTCTCCGAGATCCACACCTTGTACTGGGAGGAGTCCGGCAACCCCAACGGCGTCCCCGCCGTCTTCGTGCACGGCGGCCCCGGCGGCGGCACCGAGCCCGCCCACCGTCGTTTCTTCGACCCTCGCGTCTTCCGGATCATCCTGTTCGATCAACGCGGCTGCGGCCTGAGCACGCCGCACGCCGACTTGCGCGAGAACACCACGTGGGACCTCGTGGCCGACATGGAGCGCATCCGCGCGATGCTCGGCATCGACAAGTGGCTGGTCTTTGGCGGGTCCTGGGGCTCCACGCTCGCGCTCGCCTACGCCGAGACCCATCCCGAGCGGGTGTCCGCGCTGGTCTTGCGCGGCATCTTCCTGTGCCGTCGCTCGGAGCTCGAGTGGTTCTACCAGGGCGGCTGCGACTGGCTGTTCCCCGACGCCTGGGAAGACTACCTCGCCGCGATCCCCGAGAACGAGCGTGGCGACCTCATCGCCGCCTACTACAAGCGGCTCACCAGTCCCGACGCGAGCGTGCGCCTCGCCGCCGCGCATGCGTGGAGTGTGTGGGAGGCCCGCACGTCGAAGCTCATCCCTTCCGACGCGCTGGTGGCGCGCCACGAGGAAGATGCCTTCGCCGAGGCCTTCGCGCGCATCGAATGTCACTATTTCTACCACGGCTGCTGGTTCCGCCAGGACGACCAGCTGCTGGTCGACGCGCACAGGATCCGCCACATCCCCGGGGCCATCGTCCAGGGGCGCTACGACGTCGTGTGTCCCATCCGATCCGCGTGGGACCTGCACCGCGCCTGGCCCGAGGCCGACCTCCACATCATCGCCGACGCCGGCCACTCCGCCTTCGAGACCGGGATCAGCAGCCGGCTCGTGGAGGTCACCGACAACTTTGGGCGGATGCTGGCTGGGTAGGAAGCCGCCTCGCCCACCACCCCCGCTCGGTGCGAAGAAGCTCAGCGCGGTACTCGGCCGGCGCGATGAGTCCCCAGGCTCGGTCGGCCTCGGGGATCACGTCGCCCACGCCCTCGCCGTAGGCGGCAAACACCGCGGCCTTCATGCGCGGCAACTCCGCCTGGAGCACGCTGTCGACCGCGCTCGGCATGATGTCGCGACAGTGGTCGAGGAGCTCCCAGCCGAAACGGCGGTGCCGGGCCTCGTCGGCCACGATGCGCCGCAAGGTGCTGACCGCGACGGGCTCTGAGGCCCCGGCGAGCATGCGTCGGAAGAGGGGGACCGCGACGGTCTCCCCGAGGCAGAAACACTCGACGCAGGCGCGAACGATGCTGTGCTCCACGGGCTCGACGCGGGCGGGACGCAGCGTGGCGCGGTCGATGGCTGGGGACGGCCTGCCGCCTGCCGCCGCAAACACCCCCGCGGACAACTCCGCGTGCCGCAGCTCATCGTCCACGACGCGGAGCCCGTCGCGCACCAGGTCGGGCGACGCGCCCACCTCGATGAGCCAGCCCACGAGCGCGTGGGTGGTCGCCGCAGAGCGGTACTCGGCCACTACGCGGCGCCCCCACTCGGCGCGCACCGCCTCGCTCGCGACCATCACTCGACGCTGGGCGTCGGCGGGTTGGTGGGTAGCGGCACAGCCGGCGGATTCGCGCTGGGCATCGCGCCCGGGAGGTCGGGGATCGCCAGCACGGGGCACTGGACGTCGCGAGGCGCCGGCGGTGGGTTGCCGTCGAAGTAGCAGATGCAGCCGGCCGGAGGACCGAGCGAGCTGAGCGAAATCACGCCTCCCTCGCAGGCGGTGTAGGCTGGGTCGGCCACCATCTTCTCCGGGCAGTCCACGGCCTCGGTGGGCGACGGTTGCCACGAGCTCGGCGGCTCGTCGAAGGGCAGGTGCACCCAGCACTTGCCGCTGGCCATGTAGACGGTGCCATGCTCGACGTGGCGGGGGTTGAGTGTCGTGCCCTCGTAGAATGGTGCGCCGGGAAACTCCACCATTCTCGAGAGCGGCGGCGGGTTGGAAAAGATGGTCCCGTCGCCGCCCTGCCCGGGAAGCAGGCCGCAGGCCACGGCCGAGGAGGCGGCCACGGTGACAACCACGCTGGGACGCAGCTTCCGGCGCATCGGTCGCATGTACGACGGGTCGCGCCCAGCGGCAACGCCCGCTTCATCCTCAAGCCGACCTCGATGCCGCCGATGAAGGCTTCAACGGGCAGGAGGACAGGCCATGAACTTCATCCAGGATGAAGGTGGGACAACTGCAATCGAGTACGCGCTCCTCGCGTCGATGGTCACGATGATGCTCGCCGGCGCCCTCGGGCCCTTGCGAGAAGGCCTCGTGGAGCTGTGGTCGTTCTCGGAGGCGGTGGACGGGGCGATCAACTAGGTCGACCGCTGAGAGCGCTTTGCGCCGTGCCCTTCCAAGGGGGTGACGAGTCGCCCCGCAGTCCAGCTACCAGAGCAAGGCCACGCCGGGCCCGTTCGCAGCGGGGTCGAGCCGACGTGATCGAGCCGCCCGGAATCAAGGTGTGGAGACGGGTGACGTTTCTGGCGCGCCCCGTCGCGGAGCGGAGCGAAGCGGAGCGCAGCCGATGGGGACGCCAGGGACGGCAGGACCCGTCGGCCGAAGGCCGGGTACAAGAGTTCCGGGCGGCGGATTACCTGGAGATCGGGGGTCCCCGTGTCGCGACAGAGGGCCCGGCGTGGCCGCCTAAGGTGAGAAGACTTCCACCGTGTAGGTACGCGAGACTGGCCCGCTGATGCTGAGCTTGAGCCCCCCCGCGCTGATCGATCCGCTCTTGAGTGTGTCGGTCGCGACGGCGGAACTGTCGGCCTTGCCGTCGGTGCTGTAGGTGGTGCCGTCGGCCTCGACGAAGCCGCCCTTCGCGCCGGCGAACACGCGGATCACCCGCGCGGCGTCGGCGTCGGACAGGGTGACGAGCCCGTCGAGCGGACCATCCACCAGGGTGTCGACCCGTCCCGCGAACCGGGGGACGACGGCACCTGCCGGCGCAAACACCGGGATGTCGTCCCACCCGGCCTCGAACACGCCGCTTTCAACGGCCTCTCCGCTCCAATAGTTGAACCAGTTCGTGTCCGAGGGCAGGTCCACCTGTCGCGACAGCGCGCCCTTCTCGAGCACCGGGGCCACCAGGAGCGAGGGCCCGAGCAACCAGGCGTCCATGCGGCCCCACTCTTCCTCCGGGTGGTGCAAGAACAGCGGGCGTACAACCGGTGTTCCACGACTCTGCGCCTCGGCCGCGAGCCCGCGCAGGTAGGGGAAGAGTTGCGCGTGCACTTGTCCGTACTCGGCAAAGGTGTGGAGGGTCTCGTCGTCGCTGTCGAACTGCCAGTCCTCGTCCGAGAAGGCACCGTGGTGGGTCCGCATGATCGGGCTCATGGCGCCGAGCGCGCACCAGCGCGTCCAGAGCTCCTTGTCGCTCGGGTCGTTGCCGATCGACTGGTAGCCGGCGATGTCGGAGCCGGAGAGCGGGATGCCCGCGATCGACCCGCCGAGCGTCATCGGGATGACGGTGGGGAAGCCGTCGTCGGTGTCGAAGCTGGTGCGCTGGTCGCCCGGCCAGTGCACCGGCGCGATGGCGGGTGAACCGGTCCACCCGCTGCGCGCGAAGTAGGTGGCGTCGCGACCGTCGAGGGCCTCGGACGAGAGACTCTGCCAGAGCAGCGGGTAGGCGTTGTGGTCGATCATCACATCCATGCCCTCGGCCACGCCGTCGGGCGGTACCCACTCGGCATAGTCGGCCATCCAGCCGTCGAAGCCGATGTCAGCGGCCGCCTCGAGCTTGGCCAGCGCCCAGTCCCAGCCATCGTCGTTGGTCAGGTCGAGGGCCCCTGCCTGCTCGAGCGAAGGCGCCGTGAAAAGGTAGGGCTCGCCGTCGCCCGTCTTGATGACGAAGTCGCTGGCCTCCTCGAAGGCCCGGTGGCCCTCCACGACGAAGGGCGCGAAGTAGGCAAACCACTTGAAGCCCATCGCCTCCAGCCCCGCGTCGATGCCCGCGGGGTCGGGGTAGAGCGACTCGTCGACGTCCCACTCGGGGATGGGGTGGTAGCCAAAGCTGCCCTCCTCCCCGCCACGCCAGTCTTCGCTCCAGATCACCGACACCGGCGCCCCGGCAGCCCGCAACTCGGCGGCGACCTCGGCCACTCTCTCCGCGCCCCGAACCGCGTCGGCCCAGGGCGCGAAGGCCCAGTCAGGCGGCATCGCCGGGGCCCCGTTGAGCAGGGCGTGGCCTTGCACCAGCTCCAGCGGCGTGTCGGCGTCGAGCACGAGGAAGGCAGTGCTCCCTTCCCAGGTGTCGAGACGCCAGCGGTCGCCGGTGCACAGGTCGACGTCGACCCTCGACTCGGTGAGCGCCATGACGCCCACCGGCTCGGGACGGATGAAGAAGGGGTCGGGGTAGCTCGACGCGTGGCGCGTGCCGGTGAGGAACCAGTCGTCGGGCGGCACCTCGGAGTCAACCTTGCCGATGCCGGGCTCGCCCACCCAGAGCGCGAAGGCCTCGCCCGCGTGATCCACGTCGAAGGCGTGCTCGCCACCGCCAACGAAGTGGTCATCCCCGGTGCAAGCAGCGTCGAAGCGTACCCGGTTGCCGCCGTTGCCCGAGACCTCCACCAGCAAGGCCTTCGTACCCGCCGCCGAGATGCGAAGCGTGCCGCACACCTCGCCGCCCTCGTCGACCAGGTCGTAGAGCGCAAACCCCTCGCCCCGCTGGTTCTCGGGCACCAGGCTGACATACTCGCTCTCCCCCGACTTCACGCGGTACGACCCCGTTTGCATCTCGATCACCTCGTTGCCCGAGCCCACGGCGAGCCGGAGGTCGGACACCAGCGACTTGCCGTCGTACCGCGTGACGTCGAGACCACCGGCGTCGTTCTCGGTGACGACGAAGTCGCCGGCGGCGTACGGGCCGGGACAGCCCAGGAGGAGGAGGAACATCCGCGCGCGCTAACGCGCGTTTCAGCTCTCGCCCGGCACCTTGGAGGGCGACGGCGGCGGCGCCGGCGCTTCCTGTTCGAGGCTGGCGGGGCTGCTTGGCTTGGCACGCGAACGCGAACGCGACTCCTCGACGAGCACGCTTGGATTCAACAACCCGAGCGCGACCGCGACGACGAGGGGGGAGGCCCTGAACCGCATGCCTGCAATCTACGCACGTGCCGGGGGGCGCCAAGGTCGCGGAAGGTCATTCCACTGTCACGGGCTGTCGGGCTCGATCCAGGCCGGCGCGACGACGATGCTGCCCGCGTCGAAGGAGCGGCCGGAGAGCAGGTGCGTCGCCCGGCCGAGCACAGGCGCGCTCCCGTCGAAAAGGAGGACCGTGCCACTTCGGAGCTTCACGGCACCATCACCGAGCATGGTCGCGCCCGCGAGATCGTCGGCGCGCAATCGTTCCGCGAGACGACGAAACACCTCCGCCACGGGCTTTGGCTCCACCCCGCCGCCGGGCACGCTCCGGAAAAGCGCCGTGCCCGGCATGCCACCCGGCGCCGATGGATCGGGCCGCGCGGGGGGGTCGGCGAGCGTGTGCCAGAACACCGCGCTGGCCCCGGCGCCTGCCGAGCGCGCCACGATGGCCACGAGGCGCCGAGCCTGCTCCTCGGGCCCATGCTTGTCGTCGGCGTTGGTTTCCGTCACCCAGATCGGCTTGCCGGGGAGGGCCACGCGCGCGGCGGCGATCCCGCTGGCGAGCAAGGCACCATCGTCATCGGCGTAGGTGTGGAGCGACACGATGTCCAGGGCGTCGGACGCGCCCGGCGTCGCGAGCACCTCGCGCAGGTAACCACGCCCGTTGGGGGCGTGAGGCCGATAGAGGCCAAGCCCCAGCACGCGGGCGGAGGGGCTGGCTTCCCGGATCGCCCGGGCGCTCGAGATCAGCACCGCGGCGTATTCGTCGGGGCGGGCGAACTGGCGCGGGTCGTAGTCGCGCGTGGCGCCGCGGGCGGTGTTGGTGTTCTTGAGGTCGGGCTCGTTGTCGACCTCCCAGAGCAAGACCGGCGCCGGGAGGCCGGGCATGTCGGCGGTCCCGTCACCGTCGTAGCGCTCGACGATGCCGCGCACGCAGGCCTCGTAGGCGGCGAGGTCGTCCGGGAGGTAGTCCTCGGTGTAGTTGCCCGTCTGGTTGCCCGGCCATGGGCTCACCATGCCGACGAGTCCCACCTTGCCGCCCGCCGCGCGCACCCAGGCGTCGGCGTCGGCGATGGCGCTCGGCTGTCGCGACAGGTCGGAGCAGGAGATCGCGGGGAAGTTGCCGGTGTGCCCGCGGACGAGGTCGGCGCCCAGCCAGGCGACCGACTCCATGTCCAAAACGAGCGCAGCCTCGACCCGCGGCAGGTCGCCCGCCTCCCGGAACTTGCTGGGGACGGCGAGCGCCTCGTTGATCCCCAGTTGGAACCGATCGATGGCCGGCGGCGGCGGCAACGCGGCGAGCTGCAAGGCCGTGGGTGGCGGCGCGTCGATAACCGGGGTTTTTCCCCCGCAGATCGGCGCGAGACAACCGGTGGCGAGCAGCGTGCCCGCGACCAGGAGGTCAACGCGCAGGGCCTACTCCTTGACCAGACGCAGCATCGGCCGGGCCGCCTTCTTCTCCTCGGGCGGCGGCACGGGTGGCAGCGACTCGTCGGGCACGGTGAAGTTGACGCTGCGCACCGACGACCACGGGAAGTGGCAGGTGTACAGCGCGTCGAAGGACAGGCGCACCACGAGCTCCTCGTCGTGGAACTCCGGCGCATTGTGGCGGTGCCACCGTGGTTCGAAGCGGATGGGCAGCGCCTCGGCGAAACGTTTGTCGGCGAGCACGGCACGGGGGACGCCGCTGTTCTCGATGCGGGCCCGCTCGAAGTACACGAACATGTCGAGCCCCAGCGCGAAGCCCTGCTCCACGAGTTGCTTGCCCACGTTCCCGTAGGGGTCGAGACCGAAAACGCGGTCAGGCTCGAAAGGCGGGGGCTCGTCGATCACGGCGGGGCCCACGGCGCGGAGCGTACGCGGACCGGTGTCCGGCGGGGCGCCGGCGAGGTTCGCCACTTCCTGCTGCAGGTCCAGGGCCTGCGCCAGGCGCAAGAACTCGTCGACCGTGAGGTCTTCGCTGCCGGAGAGTCGCCGTTTCAAGGCCCCGCGCTCGATGCTCGCCCTCTCGGCGACCTCGCTGGTGGTCAGGCCCCGCTTGCGGATGGCCTCGCGCACCAGCGCGAGGAGGGGCTCGGAGGGACGGTTCGGCACGGCCGGTGACTAACCCACCTACTCGCCGTCTTCCGGCTCCACCTTCTGCTCCACGCCCGCGACACGGCCGCGCTCCGTTGGCTTGGCCTGCTCCTCGGCGGCCTGCTTCGGCGAGGCCGGCGGGGTGGGCCCGGTCGGAGCACGCCCGCCGCCGGTCCGCTGGCGCGCCTCGTCTTCCGTGTCGGGGGCACGCGGCTCGCTCGGTGCGCGCGCCTCGGAGGCGCCCGAGCGATTTCGGGCCGCCTCCTCGGGGCTGTCCACGCTCGGGCCAGTCGGCGCGCGACCGCCGCCTGCGCGTTCCTTGATCTCGTCTTCGGGGTCGCCGAAGCCGAAGCTGCTCACCCTCACGCCGCCTCCGGCCATCCCACGTGCCGCGTCGGCGGGCGCCGAGGTCGAGGCCTGGGCGCTGCTGGCTCGCGCGCCGCTCCCGGCCGACTTGATGTCGTCGAGCGTCACCGGGTCCATCGTGCTGCCCGCGCTCGATTCGGTGGCGGTCGGCCGCTTCTGGCCGCCGCTCGACGCCCCGCCCATGTCGGGGGTCTCCAAGTTCGACGCGCCCTGCACCGGGCCCGCGTCGACCGTGGGGTTTCCGCGACTGCCTCCGGCGAAGCGGCCCGATTCGGCGCCCATGCCGTCGCCCGTCTGTCGCGACCCGGCGCTGGCCGACGCCGTGCCTCCGGGGCGCGTGCTGCCACCGAGGCCCTCGGCTCCGCCGACGCTACTCCCTCCGTGACCCATGCCCACGGTGCCGCCGCCGGGACCGCCTGTCCCGCCGCCACCGGCCATGCTTCCGCTGCCGGGGCCGCCGCTCGCAGCGCTGGTGCCCGCGTGTGTGCCGGGGCTCGCCGAGCCGCCGCCACCCGTGGAGCCGGGGCCGCCGCTCGTGCCGCCGCCAAC
>SXON01000139.1 GCA_005778355.1 Pseudomonadota bacterium
AGGCGCCGGACGGTTGCGCGGGAACATGTACTCGATGGTCAGCTCGCCTTCCTGGGCGACGACCCGCTTGACCCACGCGCGCAGCGGGGTGCGCCGCTCGTCGACACTCCCGCGCTCCAGCACCCCGCGCAGGTCCGCGAGCTAGGCCTCGACGTCCGTGTCGCCGATCTCCAGCACGGGGTCGTCCTCGGTCTCGGGGAGCGCGGCGAGAGCCTACTTCTCGTCGAGTCTCCGTCCCGGATGCAACGTACTTGCGTCCGGCATCGGACGCAGGAAGAAACATCAGAGGAGCCTACCCGCCGACGACCTCCGTCCCCTCCCGCAGGCGCTGCAGGTAGGCGTCGTAGGCGAAGGTCCGGTCCCGCCGCTTCCCGGTGGTCTCGACGAGGATGCCCGCATCGACGAGCGCGTCGAGAGCGCGGCCCGCCGTCGGGCGAGAGGTGCCGAGCAGACGCATCACCGAGGCGGAGCTGACGATCGGGTGGGTGGGCAGCCGCTCGAAGAGGCGCACCGTCATGAGCGCGGTGTCTGGGTTCGCCAGGAGCCGCTCCCGATCCTCGGCGACCCGCGTGAAGAGGTCGCTCGCCGTGGCGACGGCCTCCTCGGCGATCGTGGCCACACCGTCGAGAAAGAAGTCGAGCCAGCCCTCCCAGTCGCCGTCGGTCCGCACGAGGCTCAGGCGCCGGTAGTACTCGGCGCGGTGCCGCTTGAAGAAGAGCGACAGGTACAGCAGCGGTCGCGTCAGCTGGCCCCAGTGCTCCAGGAGCAAGCTGATGAGGAGGCGGCCCACGCGCCCGTTGCCGTCCAGGTAGGGGTGCAGCGTCTCGAACTGGACGTGCAATAGGCCGGCGCGGACGATCGGGTGCGTGCCGTCGTCAGCGTGCATGTACCGCTCCAGCGCGGAGATGCCGTCGGGCAGGAGGTGCGGGGGCGGCGTGACGAAGGAGGCGTTTCCCGGGCGCGACCCACCGATCCAGTTCTGGCTCCGACGCACCTCGCCGGGGAGCTTTGTGGCCCCGCGCACGCCTCGCATGAGCCGCGCGTGTGTCGCGTTCAGCAGGCGCATGGAGAGCGGCGATGCCGAGGGGTCGACGAGTTGGGCGCGCGCGTAGGCGAGCGCGTCGACGTAGTTGCAGATCTCCTCGACGTCTGCGGTGGGCTGCGTGGGCTGGTCGGCCGCCTCGTGGTTGAGGAGGTCCACGAGCGTCGCCTGCGTGCCCTCGATCTGCGAGGAGATGACGGCTTCCTTGCGGACGAAGGCGTAAATGAACCAATCCAGCGACGGCACCATCGCGCCCGCCACTTCCAGCCGCGCGAGGCCCCGCTCGGCGGCGCGCAGGCGACCGTCGAACCGCGCCATGTCGAGCGGAGGGTCCGTTGGGGGCAGCGGGTGCGGGAAAAACGCCCGCACGGCCTCGCCGCCGGCGACGGTGGTCTCGTAGCGACCGGTGATTCGGGCCAAGCGCTGAGCTCCGGGGGCAGGGAACGTCATCGTTCCCTACTCGGCCCACTAATAACGCGGGCGTTCTTAGCGCGTGGAGAAGGAACGCCGACGTTCCCAGCGTACTCGGCTCGTAACGCCGGCGTGCTCAGCGCCGTCCCGCCCAGCCCTGCCCGCAGCGCGAATCGAACCTCTCGTTCCTTTCTGCCGCCCCTTTCCGTGTGCGCCTGTTTGGCGTGAAAGCAGCCGGTTTTTCTGGCTACCCCGAGGCGGCGGTAGTCGAGGCCGGCCTGCCCGCCGTCGAACACGTTCCGGTCGTAGTACACGGCCACGTGGTCAACCCGCGCCAGCTCTTCCTCGACTTGCGCACGCCGGACATTCTCGTCTCGGGCCCACGCGCGGTCGAACAACGCCGGAAGGACCTGCAGCTCGAAGAACTTGGGATCGAAATTGAACGTGGTGAAGACGGCCGCGCGGACCTGTCGGGAGCCGATTCCGTCGCGGAAGGTCTCGGTGAGGATCCGCTGAGCCGGCGCGCTACTCATCCGCTACGCTCTGGTCGCCGATGGTGGGCCGAGTGAGAGTTCGTCCGACGGTCTTCAAGGCCCCCAGGTAGTAGGGGTTCACGAGCGCATTCATCAGCGCATCCGGCGCCGGCAAGGTGGAGGCGTCGCCACGGAAACGAACGTCGAGGCGGTCCTTCTCGACGCTGACCCACGGACCCGCGCCACGCGCGTCCATCACGGCCGCGTTCTGCTGCAGCATCGCTCTGAGCAGCGCGCGCCAATCACCTTCACGGAGCGCCACCGCCGAGTGCGACAAGCGCTCGGTGCTGCCATCGGCCGTCACCCCGCCCAGCACGGACAAGGCGCCGGCGGACCGCGAAAGGTCCACCCAGCCAAGTCCGGTTCCCCAGGCCTTCCCCAGCCCCTTCGCCACGTCCTCAACCGATGCCCCATGGGAGCCAAGGACGTACTGGAAGGCGTAGGACCAGGGCGCGAGCACCGACTCGGCCTGCTCGATCCAGTCGAGCCGTTGCGCGACGTGGCCGTCGTCCGCGGCCTCGGCGGCCGCCTTGATCCGCCGTAGCTCCGGCATGCCGAAGTCGTGCGACCATCCCGCGTCGTCGTTGGACCGCTCGATGTAGGCCCACAGGCGGCCCTGGGTCGCGTCAGCCGGCCCCCCGCCGAGCAGGAGCGTCGTCCGGTAGAACTAGATCTCGTCCGGGGTGAACCTCGGGGTGTGTAGCTCCGAGAGGCAGCGTCCGATGGCCTTGTGCTTGCCTTTCGGCTCGAAGTGCTGGTCCTTGTCGAGGAGCGCCACGATGCTCTCGCCATCGCGAAGCCGATGGGTGGCAAGGCCCGCGCCCAGCCGGTCCCGGACGTGCTCGTTGGCAGCGGGCGTGAGCCGAGCAACCACCTTCTCCCGCAGGCCCGAGTCGCGTGCGGACGCCGAGTACAGCCCCCAAAGGCCGTACGTCTTCTGCTCCCCGAGGATGCGGCCCTCCCGATCGTTGCTGATCCACAGCCGGTCGGGCGTCCTGTAGACGCGCGCGCTGACCCGCCGAATTCCCCGCAGCCCGGCCACCCGGTCCTGTGTCTCCGCCTGCCAGATGTACCGACTGTAGGCAGCGAGCTGCTCGAACTTCAAGAACGAGTCCACGCGCGCCGTCTCGTCGCCGTCGCGCGTGTCCACCAGCCGGCCTGCGAACTCCAGGCCGAGGAGGAGGGTGGTGAACCCACGCACGGAGGTGGCCACGGTGGTCAGGTTGCCGACGAGCTGCCTTCCGAGGGCGGACCACATCGGCTGCATGCCCAGCGGGTCGCGAGAGCCCTCCACGACCCGACGGGGATCCAGCGCAGTCAGGAAGGGCGACTGAGTCATCGATCGGTCTCGCGGATCACGTCGCGGTCGACCCGGATGGGGGCCTCACAGCTCCAGGAGTGGCTGCGTTTTTCGAGCCGTCCGCGTTTGTTGTGCCTCGAGCCCGCCGCGCCGCAAGCCGCCTCGACCGTCGCGCGAAAGGTGTCGAAGTCCTCGTCGAGCGAGGTCAGCAGCATCACCGCGAGGGTGGTCGTTCCGCGCGCGATCTCCGGGCAGATGGTGAACACCTGGACCACCGACCGCGCGCGGGCGGAGAGCGCAGGCCACTGGTCGTCGTGGGGCACGTCGAACCCGAACACCGGCGCCATCAGCACGTCCAGCGGGACGAGCTGGGCCGCGTCGCGGCTGGCGAAACGGTGGAGCGCGAGCTCGACCAGCGACGCGAGCGATCGGGGCGAGCGCCGGTGGCGCGCCAGCGAGTCGAGCACGGCCTGTGCCGCCTGCAGCACGACCGGCGCGAACGGCGCGGAGTCGCAGAGTCGGATTCGTTCGATCGGGCTGCGGTTCGCGTGTGGCTGTCCATCCAGCCACGGCGACGTGGCCCGGAGGTACTTCGACCACCCCTCCACCCGCCGTGTGGTGGCGTGCTGGCGGTGCACCACGGCCAGCCATGGGCGCCGGTCTCGCTTGGCCAGAAATGATTCGGCGACCTGGGCGGCCAGCGGCTCTTCGAAGAGGGGAGCGACGAACACCTTGTAGATGGGCTCCGGCGCGGGCACGCTCCGATACCGGACCACGTGCACCGCCGGGGAGGCGAGCACTTCGGGGTCGATCAAGGACTCGGCGAACGCCTGCGCGGTCGGAGGGAGCGGGTCGCGCGACAGTACGGCGTGGTTGGTCTCCCCCGGGCGAACGAACGTCACCGCCGGCAGTCGATTGCGGTCGTCTCGATCCAGGGCCAGCCACCCTGGTTGAAACCTGCCAGCGGCCCGGTGGGGAACCTCCATCTCCCCCATCTCCATCCGCAACAGGGGGACGGGGCGACCGTGGGCGTCGTCCGCGAGCACGGACGTGACCCACTCCAACACCGTCTCCGCCCCGTCCCCCGGCAAGCCGGTCAGGACCAGCGCTGGCGCGCTGACGGCGTCGGGATCATCGGCCCACTCGTCGCAGGCCTCCATCCAGGCCGACACGGCGATGGAGGAGTCCACCCCGAGGATGAACGCCGGTGCCGGGTCAGCGCCCGGCCGGCGGGCCATGTGGTCGCGCACGTCCGCTCTCCAGATCCCCCCGTCGTGCAGCACCCTCGGCGCGTCCCCGATGGCGGCAGCGTCCGTGCCCGGCTGGGCCGCGAACGCGTCGGGGACCACGGCTTCGAGGAACGCGCCCGCGCGATCCGCCAGCTCCATCGCCATGAGCAGCGCGCCGGCATCCTTCTCGATGCGCTTCGCCCAGATGGCGAGGTACGCCCGGTGTTGCTCGTCCTCGACGCGGGTCGCGGCGAGGCCGAGGCGCGCAGCGAGCATGGAGGCGCCGAGCTCCGCGACCAGCTCCTCGAAGGCGTACTGGTCGGGGGTCCACCGGTGCTTGATTCGGGCGAGCCGGCTCTTGTGCCCGGACCAGTGCACGAGCTCGTGGAGCAGCGTGGCGGCCCAGGCCTCGGGGCTTTCGAAGAGGTGGGCGGCGGGGGCGCCGATCCGGTCCTCGACGACGTGGAAGTAGGCGGACCCGTCGATGCCGAGGTCGATCCCGGCCTGCCGGAGCAGGGTGATCACCCGCGCGACCCCGCGCACGCCGTCCCAGGGCTTCGGGGGCGGCTCGGGCTCGGGGCCGTCGAAGGCGTCGCGGTTGTAGACCCAGGCGTGGCCCCAGTCGTCGCCCCAGAGCCCGCGGTCGCCGGTGGTCCGGCCGGGCATCGGCACGATGATGCTCGCCGGGGCGGCGCCGGGCTTGAGCGTCCAGCCCTGTCGATGCCCCTCCGCTTCGGTGAACCAGCGCTCCGAGCGATACCCATGGCGGCTGGCGCAGACGAAGGTGCTCCAGGCATTCCAGCGCTTGTACGGCGCCTGGTTTCCCTTGCGGCCGGAGCGGTGCCGCCCGAGACCTCCGACCCACGGCGTGCGCCAGGGCGGAGGCTCGCCCTTCGCCAACGCTTCGCGCACCATCGCGATCAGCGACTCCGCGACCTCGCGGCGTTGTTTGCGGGCGGCGGTCTCCTTGCGTTCCAGAGGCTGCTTGGCGTCGTCCATCGCTCACCCCTTCCGAGGTGGGAACAGCGTGGGCGGCGGGGTCGGTCCCGCCCTCGACGGAGCCGGCTTCGGCGCCGTCTTCGCCGCGGGTTTGGGCGCGCTGCGCGGAGCCGGCTTGCTCCCGGTTTCGGCCGCGAGGCGCTCCTCCTCGGCGCGCCGCCGGTTCAGCTCGAGGAGGCGCGCGAGCACCTCGTCGCGGACCTCGTCGGGCCAGCGGTAGCGCCAGGGCTTCTTCTTGCGGCGGGCGCTGCCTTCGTCGGCGTCGTCCTCGGGCTCCTCCCAGTCGAGGAGGAACTCGCAGGTGGTCGGAATGTCGGTCCAGCCGTAGGCGTCGAGGACGGCGCGGTCCATCGCGGCGTGGAGTTCGCGGAGGCGAACGATGTCCGGAGTTGGCCTCTCGTCGTCGTCGTGGCGGTGGAAGCGGTTGTACGTGGCGGTGAGGCCCTCGTTGTTCCGGATCATGAGGGCGGCGCGGAAGTCGTAGTAGGTCTGGCCGGCGGCTTCGAGGGCGGGGTCGGTTTGCCAGTTGGGGGGGAAGGGGAAGGTTTCGAAGCAATCCTCCACGAGGTAGCGGCGCGAGCCGCAGTGGACGATTTGACCGGGGGAAGGGATCATCGGGCGGCACCTTCGGGAAGAGAACGTCGCCCCTCGCCTGGACGCTGGAGTGTACCTCGTCTGCGGAGTGAGGCTCCCCTGGCGGACGTCTCCTCGGCTTTCTTTGGCGGTCGTTCGCCGTGTATCAGAGGCCCCTCGCCCAACCGGGCCGCCCCGAAGACAACCAGTCGGTTCCATTGCGACGGGCCGAAGACGGTGTTCCGTCGGGCCTTAGCCAGGACGATGCGGCGCGGGGGACCGGGGAGGTCCCGGAGTGCCGAACTCGTCGTCGTCGATGTCGTCGTCGCACAGGTCGAGCAGTCGGCGCAGGGGCTCGACGTGGCGTCGGATCAAGAGGACCGGACGCTGGTAGGCAGTGGCTACCCGAGCCACGGCCCTCATCACGTCAGCCATCTTGCTCTCCAGCACCTTCACCGGGTCGGCGTCTACCCTCCACATGTCGAGTCGAGGTTGGCTCGATGGGCCAAGAACCTGATCGATGCGGCAATCACGGCCTGCCGGTCAGCCACGGTGGCGTCGGCTGCCTGCGTGATCAGGTTCAGGCCACGGAGAACTGCCTCGGAGTCCACGGGTGTGCGGTCGGGGTATCGGAGTTCGCGATGAGCCGATCCTACGCGGCATTGATAGCCGGGCTGCCCCGCCCGAACGCGCGTGCCTCCGCGTCCAGTACGTCGTCGAGATTCTTGAGGGCTCCGCGCAGCGCGGACAGGCTGGCCCCGCCGTTAAGCGCGGGCAGACAGCCGCGCAGAAGGTCGAGCTCCGCTGGCATCAGTGGCGTGCTCGCGAGCTGACGCCGGGCCTCGGCGAGCACGCTTCCGTACACCAGCGCGACGGGGTCCAGCGCCGGATCGCGCAGCGTGGTGAGTGCCAGATCCGGAAACCAAGCTGCGAAGCTGCGAGCCCCACATCGTCATCTCCCCTGGCCCGGAGTCGGCGTCGCGCGGCCTGCTCAAACCGGCGCAACGGTGGACGCGAAGAACTCTCCATGCGATCCCGCAGCAGCAGGTCCGCTTCCTCGATGAGCCCGCGGAGGGCGACCAGGGCGCTGGTCTCGTCCCCAACGACACGAGCAAGGGCAGCGTGATCAATCTGGCCTCCGGCCTCGCGACGCAGGTGCTTCGCCCGCGCCAGGACGCGGCGTACTGCCGCTGGGCGAGGTGCTGAACCTTCGGGACATCGCTCTTCGCGGCATCCGCGATGGTGGCGACGACTCCCTCGACCGCGTTGGCCTTCCGGTCGTAGGTCGCCAGCAGGCGGCAGCCGACATCGAGCACATGCGCCGCGTCACGCGGGTCTTGTGTGGCCCGGTGGATGTCCTCGACCGCCTGATCCCCCTGCCGCCCAGAGTACCCGAGCAGGCCCTCCGAAGCCCGAGGGATGCCCCGCCACAGCCTGCGAACCGGTCGACGGCGCCGGATCGATGGCGCCTCTTACCGCACCTGCTCATGCGACGCGCGACCATCAGGCTGCTTCAATTGGACGAGCCGTCGCCGCTAACATACAGGGCTCTGTTGTCGTACATCAAGTCTGACTCCCAGGGAGGAAACATGAATGCCAGGCGTCAAGCGATTTTTACGGTGCTGTTCCTCAGCGCGAGCAGCTATGGTTGCGGAAATCCAGTAGCGAATTGCACCAGCGCCACGTCGGATTGCTGCGTTGACGACTTCGACTGTATCGAATTCTTCGTTGACGCCCCATATTGTGTGGAGGCCGACGGCGAAGGTGGCATCTGCGCCGTATGCGTGAGCAACGCTGACTGTGGAGACGGGTTTGTGTGCGTCGCGGAGGAGGGCCTGGGCAACGTGTGCGCAGAGGAGACGTTTTTTGGTGGCTATACGACGACGTATTATGACTATCCGACGACCTACTATTACTACTCCTCCTATTGAGTGACGCACGCAGTGAGCTTTGGCGGTGGTCATCCGCCGCCCCGGCGGTGAGCCTCTTGATAGGCGCAGACCACCACCCTCACCGTCGGCAGCCACCCCACCCACGCCTTGAACGCCGTCCAGGCGATCCACGCGATCACCGCCGGCAGCCCCGCGGCCGGCACTAGGTCCAGCAGGAAATCCTGCTCGACGGCGGGCACGGGCACCTGCGCCCAGGCGTTCACCGTCAGCCCGGATGCACCGGTGTGCCAGCGTACGTCCGGCGTCACGCCGTCTACCTGGGGCTTCATGCGACCCCCCGCGGCGCCCGCGCGACGTGCACGCCGGGCTTCTCGCCCTCGCCCCCGCCGTAGGCGAATTGCCCGAAGCGTGCCAGTCGCGCCCGCGCATCTACATTGCCCTCGGTCCGGCGAATCCGGCTACGTTGGCGCCCTGGCACTCGATACCCGCAGCCGCTCGCGGGGCCGCTTTCCGCTGCCCTGGCCCACGAGCGCCAGCTGCCCAGCTCAAACAGGCGTCGCGTGTCGTTTGGTTCCGTATGCGCACGGAACCCGCCACAGGAACCAACAGCCGTGCGGACGCCGGGCTCGAAGACCGCCGGACTCCTGTGCGTGGGTCTGTGGTAGGCTCATCGCCACATCCTCGGAGTTCCAATGATCACCTCATTCGCCTTCGTGGCTTCGCTCGCCAACGCCGCCCCGGTTCTCGACATCTCGGGGCAGTGTCCCCTCGACACCACCATCACCGTCACGGGCGCCACGCCCTTCGGGACGGTCCAACTGTTCCGGGGCGAGGGCGCAGGCACCAAAGTGATCCCTGCGGGAGCCTGCGCGGGCCTCACCACTGGGCTGTCTGGCACCAACTTCCGGATGAGTGCGGTTGTGGCCGATGCGGCGGGCACGGTCGTCGTCGCACCTGCG
>SXON01000140.1 GCA_005778355.1 Pseudomonadota bacterium
GGCGCCGAGGTCGTTGGTCCGCTCGCCGTCGCCGTTGCCGTCGAGGGGACGGGTGGTGCCCTCGAGGTCAGTTGTATTGGCGGAGTGGATGCCGAGGTCGATGGCGGCGGAGCCGGGGAGCAGGTGGAAGTCATCGTTGGTGAAGTCGCCGTCGTTCGACCAGGCCACGAAGCCGGGGTCGGCCTCGATGGGGTTTTCGCCGAGGAGGCAGTATTCCGAGTCGGGGTTCTCGAGGCTGGCGTAGAGGTTGTTGTCGAAGTCGACGTTGGCGTACTCGGGCGCGTTGAAGCAGATTGGGTAGTCGTTGTCGATGAAGATGTTGTCGTGGGCGGTGTACAACTCGACGCCGCTATCGTCGTCCCAGAGCGCCCACTCGTTGGCGGCGAAAACGTTGTTGTACAGCGCCAAGCTGTCGCCGCCGACATACACAAAGGCATTGATGGCGGACATGTTACCGAGGAACTGGCTGTTGCGAATCTCCACGTCCCAGACGTCGTCGTACCGGATGCCGATCCCGTTGTTCTCGAAGGTGCAGCCGTCGATCAAGGTGCTCGAGGTCGAGTCCCACGGCAGGAAGAAGCCACCTCCCGCGAAGTCGCGAAAGACCACGTCCTCGAGCGTTACGAGGCCGCCGGCGTCGATCCAGACCGCAGCGGCGAGCGTCGCCCCGCCGTCGCTCGCGCCATCGAAGGTCACGCCCGAAATGTTCGCATCGCCCGCGCCGACCTGCAGCGCGAGGAAGTAGTTCGCGGCACCTCCATCGCGCACCGTCACCAGGTCGGAACCTTCCCCCTCGATGGTCAGGTACGAACCGTGGAACTGGACGTCGGCGAGGCTGTATTCTCCCGCGACTACCTCGATGGTTGCGCCGTCGACTACCGCCGCGATGGCGTCGCCGAGGTCGGTGAAGTCACCGCCACCTTCCGCGTCAACCACGATGTTGTCGGCGGAGGCCAGCGCTGCGATCAGCAGGGGCGCCATCAGTTTGCCAACTCGGCAAAGTAGATGCCGTAGTTGGCGACCCCAGAGTCGCAGTCGCCCGTGCCGTCCGCCTGAAGGTCGAGGAACAAACCGGTCTGAGGGCCACCCTCGAAGCGGACGATTCCGGCGGGGTTGCTGATGCAGTCGTCGTCGACCTCGGTCGTCCCACCGTCGTCGAGGAACACCCGCGGCGTGGCAGACTGCGCCTCCCACGAGAACCCGTCGAAGTAGTAGAGGTGAAACTCGGCGGTGGATCCGGACTCCTGCATCACGTACATCTTGACCAGCCCGCCGGGGAACACCTGGATCCCCGGGTCGTGGCGATTTTCCTGCTGGATCACCGGGCAGCCACCACTCATGGAGACGTCCCACTCCGCGTTGACGGCGTCCCAGTCGGCCCAGAAGACCTCCGCCTGCCCGACGCCGAGGGGGCTCGTGCACGTCGACTCGTCCAGTTGCCCCGAGAACACCACCGACGGGGTGTCACTCGACAAGTCCGGCACCCCGTCCGCGATGTAGTCCCAGATCCATCGCCCGTGCTGGGCACGATCGAGGTAGTCGCACGTGGAGGTCGCGTCGCTGCAGATCGCCACGTCGGCAACGTTAGGCCAGTCGCACTCCCCGGCGGTGTTGCCATCGCAGCAGTCGGCGCAGGTGAGGTTGAAGTCGTCCCCCTCGTCGTCGGTGGAATCGACGCTGACCACCTGGTTCACGCTCCCGGCGTTCTGGGCGAGCATGCGCACGCGGTTGTTGCCCCCCACGACGACCGGCGACACGTACGCGTGCGAGGGCTCGTCGAAGTCGGTGTCGCTCTCGTGGCCCTCGGCCACCAATACCGCTGCCTCCCAGATGGTGGTGTCGTTGAAGTTCTGCCAGCCCGACGAGCCCGACTCGGTGTACTGCATGTAGATGGTGTCGTCGACGCTGTAGTAGAGAGCCAGCTGGTTCGCCCGGCTCCAGCCGCCCGGGTAGAAGAAGGCGGAGGCGGCCAGGGCGTTGGTGACGTTGGTGACGTAGTGGGTGGTGTCGGTCGGCCCGGTCACGCCGGTGAGCACCCACTCCTCCTGCTCGGTCGTGCCGGTGTCGGTGTCGGTGGTGACCGTCTCGCCCGCGCCGTTGCCGTACACGTCGACGCAGGTGCTGGTGTCGCAGGCGTACACCTTGCCGTAGAACAGGCGCTCCGAGCGGTGCACGAACGCCGACACCGTCGTGGTGCCGGCGGTCACGTTCCAGAACTCGCCGTCGGAGATGGAGGTCGGCGTGGCGGTGTCGTTGATCACCACCCGGTAGTGGTCGAGCGTGAAACTGCCGGAGTTGCTCGCCGTCGACCACGTGGCCTCGAAGGCCCCGGAGGGGTGGTCGGCGTGGGCACCGAGGTCGAGGCTGGCCGCCCAGGAACAGGCCGCCTGGGCCTGCGAGGGGAAGCTAGCCGCGGCGCACACTAGCCACGAGAAACGGAGGACGGAGGACGGAGGACGGAGGACGGAGGACATCGGAACCCGCTCGAAGCCGACAGCATAACCCGAGTGGTGTCGCGACGCTACAGCGTCGGCCACCTGCCCGAGGGCGAGCACGGTGTCACCGCCGCCTGAGCGCGAGGATCCCCAGGAGCCCAAGCCAAGCCCCCCCGCCGCCGGACTGGCAACCACAACCGTAGCCGATCGGTGGTTCGGACTCGGGCCACGGTCCCGTGGAGAACGTGAAGCTGGCGTCGCGTTCCGAGTACGTGCCGTCGATGAAGGGGACCCCGGCTTTCACCGTGACCGTGAAGTCGGTGTCGGCCGGCCAGTCGACACTGGGAACGAGGTGGATCGCGTGTGAGCTCGTCCCGTAGAAGAGCCAGGGCGACACGTCGTAGAGATTGCCGTCTGCGTCTTTCACTTCGAACATGTCGGTCACGAGCAGGTCGCCCATCACGCCGCGCGACAGCACGACGGTGAGCCGCGACTCCACGCTCTCGGCGTCGGTGGGATGCGCGTAGCTGCCCGTGGGCGGGAAGGTGTAGATCAGGGGCTCGATGGCGGCGGTCTCGCCGAAAAGGCGCGCCCAGCGAACCTGCCAGTACATGGCCACCGCCTTGGCCTCCCAGGGCGGGCTGCCGTGGACACCGTCGTCGAGGATGTGGGCGTAGGCCCACGGAAACTGCGCCTCGTAGATCGCCTGCTGGTCGGGATTGGCCCCGGCGGTGCGTCCAAAGGTGATGGCGATCTGGGTGAGCGCCTGCCCCTCTTGCAGCGTGTCGGCGTCGACCTCCACGCCCGCGTCGGCCATGAGCGAAACCATCGTGTCCCAGGCCGCCCAGGCGTCGAGGGTGTCTTGTCCGCCGGTCTGGGCGGCGAGGCCCACGTCGGTGGCGGTGTCCATCGACGTGTTTTCCCAGTCGCTGTCGGCGTCGTACACGTAGGCGCGCTGCATGTAGAGCGAGTCGAACACCTGGTCGCCCATGCCGTGACTGCCGAGGCCCATGAGGAAGGCGATGTGTTGGCGAGCCTCGGTGGAGCTGTAGTCCTCGTTGTAGGTGGCGCGGATCCACTCTAGGTACCGATCCTGGAAGGGCTCCCAGTGCGCGGTTTCCGCGTAGGCCTCGCCCATGGGGTAGCCGCCATCAGGGAACTGGGTGCCGTTCTGGAGCTGCAACCACAGGTCGGGGTCGCCGACGATCGCCTCGAGCTCACCGTCGGGCACGTGCTCGATCGCGTACTCGCTGATGGTCACGTGCGTGGTGAGGCCGTTGGCCAGTGCAGTCGAGAGGCTCGCGGCGGCGATGAGGAGCATGCGGCGACTTTACACGGCGTGGAGGCGCTTGCAGCTCATCTCGATGAAGGGCATGTGCGGCTCCAGCTCGTCGATGGTCCACTGCTGCGCGCGCATCACGTCCTCGATGCCGGGAACGAGGTTGAGCGGCGAGAGCGTGCGGTCGAGCGCCATGTAGTGGTGGGCATAGGCCACGTTGCGCACCACGTTGGGACGCACCAGCGTCTGGATCGGGTAGAAGATGACACTGCGCACGCGCGGGGGGAAACAGTCGAGCGCGAGGTAGAATGCGTTACGACGCTTGATCCGACCCTTCACCACCTCGGCGTAGGCAGGGCGCACCGGCACGTTGTTGACGATGCCGCCCTCCACCAGCCTGGTGATGCCGTGCCGGGCATAGAGGTCGTCCAGCAAGGCCTTCATGCGCTTGTCGTCGCGCAGCACATCGTAGTGAATGAGGCCGGGGATCGAGGAGGAGAAGCCGGCGGCGTCGAGGATGTCGGCGTCGAGGGTGGACTCCTCCGCGCCAAACACCACCTCGCGCAGGGCGTCGGGCGTGGCCATCAGCTCGCGGAAGATATTGGCCACCTGGGCCACTTTCTGGGCACGGGAGGGCTTCAGCCGGAAGTCGGCGCTCACCGCGTCGTCGAGGAAGTGCTCGTAGTAGGCGAGGTCGTGCTTGAGCGCGTCGACCCCGAGGCCGGTGGCCACGATGAGCAAGGGGAGATCGAGGTCGCGGAAGGTGAGGGGGCGCCCGTCGGGCGTGTGGAACAGGGTGCCGATGGCGGCGCGCAAGAACAGGCGCAACGTGGCCGGCACGCCGTAGTGACTCTCGGTCTGCAAGACCCGGAACACCTTCGGCCAGGAGAGGCGACGCGCCGCGTGGTACATCGGCGCCGGGTCGAAAATCCGGCGACGGGCCCGGAAAAGGGCGATGAGCGCGCCCATCGAGGTGCCGGAGATGAGCTCGGGCTGCAGGTCGCGACGGTGCAACAGCTGCCAGGCGCCCGCGTAGCCGTAGCCGGCCCCGCCACCGCCGCCACACGCCACCACGAGCGGGCGGGTGCACACCTCGGCCTCGAGCGACTCGGGGTCGAGGGGGAAGTGTTCGAGCAGGCGACGGCGACGCTCGCGGGTGTCCTCCACGAGGTGCGGAATGGCCTGCGCGGCGCGGGCGAGCGAGCCCTCCTTCAGGAGCCAGGGGCCGAGCGCCTCCTTGACCTTCCACGCGTGCGGGGCCAGGGCGTCGCCCAGCTCCACATCGACGCCATCGACGTTCTGGACGGTCTGCAAGCGCGCGAAGGAGAGCACGTAGCGCAAGGCATCGACTCGGCTCGCGTGCAGCTCGCCCGGGCGGGCCAGCGCCATGCGCACCACCGCCGCGTCCATCTCCTCGAAGGGCTGCCGAAGCTCGTGGAAGCGGTCGAGGTCCATGGG
Organism: Pseudomonadota bacterium; assembly: GCA_005778355.1. GTDB lineage: Bacteria > Myxococcota_A > UBA796 > UBA796 > SXON01 > SXON01. The sequence goes on from SXON01000140.1 coordinate 5,173, forward strand.
GCTGCGTTCCCTAATCGGTACGGGAGCGGCGCCGAGGTCACGGGCTTGCCAGGGGGGCGTGAGTTCGTGTGGTTATCGTGTCGCGACATCATGGACAGAGGTCATCCACCCGTTTTCGAGACACTCACCAGGGTCATCCCACAAGAAATAGGACAGGATCGCCCGATCGGCGGCTCGGCGCCTGCGGGGGACGCGGGAAATGGGCGTTCGCTGGTGACGCCCCGCCCGGCATGGCGCTCCCTGTCCTATTTTTTCCCCGATGAGTAGAGCGGGTGTCTTGTTTTCGGGGGGATGAGGTGCGCTCTTGCGTCGCGATGGAGTCGCGCGGGCCGCCGGACGAGCGCGTGGGGGCCCTGCGCGCCGGTGCTGCGCGCCATTTCCGTCGCATTGACACACTCGTTGCATCCGGAATCGTCGGTCGCGTCACTACGCACTCGTGGAATCTGCTGCCCACGACACCCTTGGACGACTCGCCCTTCACTGCTTTGTCGCGGCGCTCGGCGTCGTCTTGACATGGGTGTTCTTCGAGCAGGGCGCCGGGTCGGAAGACGTGGCCGCCTACCGCCGCGCCATGGCCGCGCGCCGTCGAGGCCGAGACACCGGTGATCGACCCGTCGCAAGCGCGTCGCTAGCGGTCCTTACGTCGCCGTCTCGGGGACCGGCGCCTCCCGCCCGGTGGCGACGCGCCCTCGAAGCTGGGCGTAGGCCATCGCCAGCAACAAGAGCCACGCGATCTCGTCTTCCACCAGCTCAATCACCCGCGCTCGACCGACGTCGCCACCGCCGGTGAACATCGCGAAGCAGAAGAGGGCACCGGCCGCCGCCCGAAGGAGGATCGCGGGGGCGAGATCGATCTTCTCGCCGGCCACCCGCGAGTCGGCGCGGAGGATCAGCGTGGCGGGGGCGAGCGCCTTCACCACCATCGCGGCGCCGACGAGGGGCCACAGCCGCTCATGCCAGGCGCCGGGGAACCACTTCAGCGCGAAGCCGAAGTCGAGGCCATTGGTGCGCAGGCCGGCCGTCATCGCCAAGGAGACGTAGAGCAGAATCGCAAGGGCGGCCGGGCGGAACCACCGCGCCGGCGTCAGGAACGACACCCGCGCCAGGACCCCGGCCAAGAGCACGAGGAGCGGGATCCCCACCTCGGCGTCGCTCTCGTAGATGTCCTTGCAGAGCCAGGCCAGGAGAATCGGGAGGGCCTCGGGGGCTCGCGACAGGCGATTGCTTGGCCACCCCACCCACGACAATAGGGCCAGGAGCGTGAGCGTGGCCACCACCGCGTCGGGAACCTTCCAGAGGTGTGCGGCGCCGATGGCCGCGAGCACGAAGGCATCGGCGGCGCGTCGAGGCGTGGGCGAGAGGAGCGCGGCAGCGGCGCCCCAGAGCACCGGCCGCAGGTCGGCCAGGAGCTCGTCGGTTCGGCGGAACCGGTTGAAGACGAAGTTCCCCAGCGTGACGTCGCTGAGCAGGTACCCGGCGTAGGCGACGGCCACGGCGAGGACAATGCGCTCGGCCCAGCGCTGCCGTGGCGCCAGCGCGAGCACGGCGGCGGTGCAGAGCCCCAGCATCACCGGGACATTCTGGAAGAGCCCATACTCGTAGAGGGTGCCGGGAAAGGCGAGGAAGCAGACGCCGAAGGCGAGGGCGGCCACCGCGTTGCCACGTCGGAAGACAAAGCCCACGACCACGACGGCGGCGAGCGAGCCCAGCACTCGCTCCTCGAACCACTTGGAGTGCCGCGTGGCGTGCACCAGCGGCACCCAGTAGGGGTAGGCCGCGCCGGAGACACCCGCGAGCGCGCCGCCAAGAGCCCCGGCCACGCGCCAGCTGGGCGGCAGGGCCCGGAGGGCGAGGGCGAGCAGACCGAGAGCAGCAGCGAGCCCCCACCAGGGGAACCAGCCTCGCTTCCGCTCGCCGTCGTAGTGCGAGCTGGCGGCGGCCTCGGCGAGCGTGCTGCCCGGCTCGAGCAAGGGCGCGAGGTCGGCACCCTCGTACTGGGGCGGCGGGAGAATACCGAAGTTCGTACCAAGCAAGTAACGCAGCGTGGCGATGGGCATGCGCCCCTCCCATTCACGCTTGCCCCAGGCGCTCTCCGGGGCGATGAAGACGGTAGGCACGTCGAGGCCGAGAATGTGGCGACCGCCCTCGTTGTGCCCGTGGTCGCCGAAGATCACCCAGGTGTACTCGGGCGGGATGTAGGCGAAGAGCGCCGACATCTCCCCCTCGAGCGCGGAGAGCGCGCGGCTATAGCCACTGGTCCCCGGCTTGTTCTTGTGGAAGGCCTCGTCGAAGGCCACGTAGTGGTACACGATCAGGTCGAGCTTCTTCGCCACCTGCTTTCGCAGCGCCCCTTTCCGGTCCCGCCCACGGTATTCCTCGGTAAACCACGGGTTGAAGGCGCCAAGTTCGCCGTGGTGGATGACGCCGATGGTCTTTTGTTGGGCGGCGAGGTCGGCGAAGAGGTTGCTGTCGCTCGTGGCCTCGTTGGACACCAAGTTGCGCCACGCGCCGAGCAGGCCGCTGTTCACCGTGCCGGTGAAGGCCTCGTGCAAACAAGGGACGGTGAGACGGTCGTAGCAGGGCTCCACCTCGGCGTAGAAGCCCTCGCTTTTGAGGGCATGCAGCGTGGGCAGCACCTGGGCGTCGACGTTCTGGGGCGCGAGGCCGTCGATGAACACTGCCAAGAGCTTCTTACCGCTTCCACCCTCCGGAACGACGATGCCGGGGGTCGTGGTGGCTTGCGGGGGCGACAGGTAAACGTGCACCGCCGCGAGAAAGGTGAAGACCAAGAGCGTGGCGAGCGCCAGCACCCGGCCGGGCGTGGCCACGAGGGCGGCGAGCGGGCCCGGGTCGGGTGACGTGATCCGGGCGCTCATGCTAGGCCGCGCCTTTATCGCCCACTCGGGCCGGGAGCGACGTGGCTGAGAACTCCTCCTCTCCGACATTGTTGCAGCGGGCGAGCCGGGTGGCCGAGCTGGGGCTCGCCGTCGGCCTCTACGAGGGTCTCGCGGTGGCGCGCTGGGACGTCCAGATGGACGACCCCTCCGCCCGCGCGCAGGCCCACGCCCTGGGCGTCGCGACCGGCTTCGTGGCCCTCGACGCGGGCCTTTTCTTCTTGCTCGGGCTCGTTACCGGCGGCCGGGCGTGGCTCGCGGCGCCGATCTGGTTCCTCGCGTCCGCCGCGGCACGGTGGCAGGTGGCCGACCGCTTCGAGAAGGACGTGTTGTGGCTCGGCGTCCCGGCGCTCGTTTTCGCGGCGCTCTCCGCGCGCTGGAGAATCTTCTACGGCTTCCTCGCGGTGTGCATCGCCACCCCGGCGCTCTGGGGACGGGTGCCCAACTACACGCTCACCGTGGACGAGCGCATCGAGTGGCTGGCTCCCCTCGCCATGGCCGCCGCAGTGGTGGGCGCGGTGTCGATCGCCTCCCGCTGGGTGTACCCGGCGCTGGCGATGGTCGGGGCCTTTGCCGTGGCCTTCGTCCCGATGTTCCGGAAGGTGGAACCGGCGAGTGGACCGAACGTGCTCTACGTGCTCGTCGACACGCTGCGACGCGACACCACCAGTGGCTACACCGACGCGCCGATGGCCGACACCATCGAGAAACTCTCCAAGGAGGGCCTCCGCTTCGACGACGCGGTGACGGTCATCCCCAAGACCACGCAGTCTGTCGCCGCGCAACAGACGGGCAAGTACCCCACGAAAAACGGCGTCCGGGTGCTGAAGGATCGGCTGTCGTCGAAGAACACCACCCTCGCCGAGGTGCTCGAGGGCCGCGGCTACGCCACCGGCGCCTTCGTCCACAATGGCTGGATCATGCGTGGGCGTGGGTTCGAGCAGGGTTTCCAGCAGTTCTGGAGCTGGTTCGAGATCGAACGCCCCTACGGGCCATTCCGGTACAATGGGATCGTCACCGCGCTCGACGCCGTGAGTTTCCGCGCGATCAAGCCTTTCGACGGCAACCCGGACGCGGCGGTGTCGACCAGCGCGGCCATCGACTGGATCGAGAAGCAGGACGGTCCCTTCTACGCCTATGTCCACTACTTCGACCCGCACTGGCCTTATGCGCCTCCGGGGGTCGACAGCGATTGCATGGTCAACAATATCGGCACCACGGGGATCACCCGGGGCGCGATGATGTTCCAGAACAAGCTGCCCGAGGCGGAGAACCAGAAGGCGCGGGACTTGTATCGCGAGGAGGTGGGTTACACCGAGCGACAGATCCAGCGCCTCTTCGATTGGCTCGACACCAGTGGCAAGGCGAAGGACACGCTGGTGGTGTTTACCGCCGACCATGGCCACCATCTCGGCGACCACGGCTACTACTACCACCACGGCGAGTTCCTCTACGAGCCTGGGATGCGCATCCCACTGGTGATGCGTTGGCCGGGCCAGATCGAGGCCGGCTCGACGGTGGACTACCAGGTGCGGAGCATCGACATCATGCCCACGGTGCTCGGCCTGCTCGGCATCAAACACAAGGGCATGGACGGGAAGAACGCAATCAAGGCGGCGCCGCCCCTCGCCATCCTCGAGACGGACATCTCCTACTTCCGCGAGAACACCCGCCGGTACATCAAGGGCGTGAAGGGAAAGGTGCGCGGCGTACGGACGGCCGATTGGAAGCTCATCTACAGCCCGCGTAACGGCGAGGGCAAGTGGGAGTTGTACGATCTGCGGGTGGACCGCGATGAGCTCAACGATCTCGTCAAGGCCGGGCAGGCGCCCAGCGAGGTGATGCTCCCCTTGATGGCCGCGCTCGGCGACAGTCTCCCGAAGAAGGAGAAGGAATCGCTGGAGAAGATCGGCAACCACTTCGACCGGATGCCCACCGGCGCCGCCGCCCCGGAGACGGGCGAGGCGAGTGACACCGATCCGATGTCGGAGACGGACAGGGCGATGTTGAGGAGCCTGGGGTACGTGGAGTAACTGCACCGGCGACACCGCCGGGCGAGCCGCGACTGTTTCCACGCGTAAACAGCCGCCGCGGCTGCTCGCGCCTCTGGACCGATTAACAGAGCTACTGGGCGGTCTATCTAGCAGGCCCCCGCACTCAGGCGCGGCTGGCTGCTAACGTCACACCCGCCGGCCTCGGAGTGACCCATGCCTCGCCTCGTCGTAACCAGAACCAAGCTCCTTCGGGGTTCGGCGCCTGGGCGGGGCAACGCGCCCTCGCAGGGCAAGTTCCCGCGTTGGGGCGGGTAGGCGAGATGGGAAACACGCCCGCGCTCCGCTGGTTCCTCCTCGCGGTTGGCGTCGTGTTTGCCCTCCTCGGGACGGTCACGCACGTGGCGGCCGCGCCTCTGAGCGTGACGACGCCGGCGGAGTACCTTTCGAGGTGTTGGAACGCAACCTGCACGCTGGCCCTCGCTCGCCCGGTGGTGGCCGGTCCCCTCTCGCCGCCGCTCATTGGCCCTTACGACGCGGAGGTCTGGGTGGGCACCGCCGCAGGGGAGGTGCTGGTCACGGAGGACGGCGGCATTTCCTGGACACTCCACGAGCTGCCGGGCGACGCGGGCGCGGTGGTGGGCGTGTACGCATTGGTGCCCGAGGTCGAGGGCGAAGAGGATCGGATCTTCGCGCTGGACGAGGGTGGGAGAACCTGGCGCTTCGAGCGGGTGTCGGAGAACTGGGTTGAGGTGTCGCCGGGGAAGGCCAGAGTGGCAATCGAGGGCGTGTCGGTGGACGACGTCCGTTGGCAACTCCTGTCGCGCACCCGCTGGGGGTCCGCGCTGGCGCGGCCGAGCGAGCCACCAGCGGCGGCGGAGTAGGGCATGGGACAACCGCGGGAGAAGGAGGCCGGGGTCGTCGCGGAGCCGGTGCCGGACCGGAGAGAGGACCCCGGCGTGTCGACCACTCAGGCCGATATGGGCCCGGGCGACGGGAGCGTCCGGCCGGTCGTCGTCGACCCGGTGCTGCCGGATGCGCCCATTGTCATCGACGGCGGTGCCGCCGGGCCGGACCCGGGCAAGAGAAAGGAAGAGTATCTGGAGCGCGGCCCGCCACCCGGGGGGGGCAAGGCAACCGTCCAGGGCGGCCCGGGGACCAAGGATGTGGCAGAAACCAAGGAGGAGGTCGTCGTTGGCGTGGAGAGCACCACGGCCGACGACCCGCCGGTGGTGACACCCGCCCCCGAGGAGCCGGCCGCCTGCATTGCCGAGCTTGAGACGATCCTCGACCTCTCCCGCGTGGTGCTGGACGTCCGGTCGCCGAGCGGGGCCTGGGTGCACTGCGACGACGGCACTCTCGTGGCCCTTGGCGCCGGCGTCCTGGAGCCCCCGGGCGCGGCCCAGGTGGGTCCGGACGAGACCGTCCGTGCGCAGCTCGGCAAGGTCGACCTCGTTTCCAGCGCGGTCGCCTTCGACGGCGAGGGCCAGGTCTGGGTGACCCCCCGTGGCCCCGGCGGCGTTGGCGAGCCGGTGACGGTGACCACGGCGGAGGATGTCGTCGACCGCCCGCTGGCAGGCGGCGGGTCGACCGACCTGGCCCCCTCCTTCGAGATGCCCGCTGTTGCCGCCCTGTTCCTCTGGGCAGGTGCCGCCGCAGCGCTGGCGTTGCGCTGGGCCCTGCCTCCGGTGCCGGAGCGGCCGCCGGGTGATCCAGCGACACCCGTGCTCGACAGCGACGCGCCGGTGGCCACGACCCGTGACGACCGGCTCGACCTCGCGCCGCTGGCCCGCGCAATCGCCGCGTTCTTACGTTCCCCCGACACTCAAGGTCCGCTGACAGTGGCAGTGACGGGGCCCTGGGGGAGCGGCAAGTCTTCCCTCATGCACATGGTCGAGGACCAGCTGCGACGGTCACACGCGCGCCCGGCCTGGTTCAACGCCTGGCACCACCAGGACGAGTCGACGCTGGTGGCCGCGATGATCGAGCAGTTGATCCGAGATGTGCCGCCGCCGCTGCTCTCGCCGGCGGGCATGGAAGTCCGGGCCCGCCTCGCTCGACTGCGCCTCGCCCGCGCGGTGCGGCGGAGTTGGCTCGGCGTGGTGGCGCTCGCCACCATGCACGCCGCCCTGGCCGCGTTGCTCCTGGGCGCGGTGCGCCGCTGGGACGTTTTCGTGGACGCCTTCCTGAAATTGCTCGACATGGAGCCCGATAGCTTCACGACTCTCCACGAGGGCATGCTCAGCACGCTGGCGGCAAGCCCGGTGCTTGCCCTCGGCTACCGCATGCTCCGCGCCGCGGCGGGCACGCTCGGGGCACGACCGGACGCGGTGCTCGTGGCCCTGCGCGACACGGCGAGCGTCGCCGCGACGGCGCGCCGAGTGGAGCTCACCAACGCCTTCGCCCGCGATTTCGGCGACCTGTGTGAGTCCCTGGAGCCGCAACACCGCGTGGTGCTCTTCGTCGATGACATCGACCGCTGCAGCGCGGCGCAGGTGGCCAAGGTCCTGGAGGGTGTCAGTTTCCTCGCCGGGGCGGGACGCTGCTTCGTCGTGCTCGGGATGTCGAAGGAGTTCGTGGTGTCGGCGGTGGAGTCGCTGCTCGAAGGCGAACAGGAGCGAAAGGCGAGCGAGTACCTGGAGAAGATTGTGAACGTGGAGGTGGCCATGCCGCGCCGCGGGGCGACCGAGCTCGCGGCCCTGGAGCGCCCCCCTGCGGGCGTGACTGAGGAAGGCGGAGACGCTGGTCGCCCCGGGATGCCCCTCTGGGCAAGGGCGGTTCGGAAGCTACTGGGGGCACCGGGGCGTCGCGTGGGGTTCGTGTCACTCGTGCTGCTCGGCCTCGCGGTCGGCGCCCGGACAGGCTGGGACCTTGCGGCCGACCTCTTGCCTCGGGAGAGACAACGTGCAGGCGATGACGGGGCGAAGCTAGGGGCCTCGGCCGCGCCCCCGGCGCCCACCGGGGAGGTGGAGGACAAGGGGTCGGTCGACCCGACACAGGGCGGCACGGCAGCGCCCGTGACACCACCGGACGTTGACGGCACCGGCGTGGAGCCATCGACGAGCGAAGGCGGCGCGGCCACTCGGCAGCGTTCTAGTGTGCCCCTCCGTGTCCCGTCCTGGCCGTGGTGGGCGGGGCTGGCGTTCCTCGGGGTCGGGGCGCTCCTTGCCCGCGTCCGGATGGCCCGCGCGGCGATGACGCCCGACCCGCCCGCCTTGCGCGAGGCCCTCGCGCGCTGGCGGCCGCTCGTGGTGGCGGTCAACCCGACCCCGAGGGCGTGGCGCCGGTTCGCCAACGCGGCTCGCTTCGACGTGATGCAGCGCGCCGCGCGGCGGGCCAAGCCCGACCTCAGCTGGGAGCAGGCGGAGATCGCGCTGCGTCCGCGCTCGTTCCTGTCGCCTGCGGATGTGATCCACTACGTGGGACACTTGGCCACCGACGGCACGGCCAGCGCCGACAGTGTCGAGCCCGCCGCCAGCCTCGCGGACATCGACGTGGGCACGCTGGTGGGCCGTGCCGCCCTCCGTCATGCCCTCGGCGACGCCGTGCTCGAGCACGCAGGGGAGGGACTCCCTGGGACTGAGGTGGTGCGACTCGTGGGCGGAAGGTTGGAGGGGAAGGCAGGGCTCGTGGATTTGGCGGTGGCGGCGATGGGGGGGCCCAACATATGAGCCCGAATCGACGTTACCAACGCTCATTTCGGCGGTCAGCGGGCCTCCACTGGCGATGGGTGAGCGCGTGGACCTCGGCCGGTTGGTGTTCCGGAGAGCAGGTCGGCACCCGCGATACACCTCCGGACCGACACCCCTTTTCGTCGTGAGTTGTGGTAACCTCGTCCGGTAGTTTCACCCCGGAGGGACAAGGTGGACGAATCCGTTACCGTTTGGCCGTTCGCGCTGGTCGCCACTTCGTACGCGCTGGGGGCGGCCCTCGGCCGGTGGCTGGGACTCCGCGGCCGTGGCGACCCGCGGCCGGGCCGGGGGCCGGGCCGCCGGGTCTACGACAACCTCTTTGCCCTCCTGGGTCTCGTGCTCGGCGGCGTGGTGGTCTGGTTCGTGCCTCACGTCGGGCACGTGTTGTTCGACCCGCCGCCGAAGTGGGGCGCGGTCGGCAACAACGAGCGATGGGCGTTCGTCGGGTACGGCATGACCCTCTTCGCCTACCCGCTGCTGATGTTCATGCTGCTGTACTACACGACGGCGCGGACCTGCGCCGACGACCCGCCCGTCGGGGGCCCGTGGGTCCGGGTGCTGGACCGGCTCAGGCGTACGGGTCTGCGCAGTGCGGTGGGCGGCGCCGTCCCGGGCGTCCTGCTCTGGCTCGCCTGGGTCGTGGCCAACAACGCCTGGCAGACGGCCACGAATCGGTATTTCACGATCGTGTGCGCGCTCTGGTCCTGGGGCGCTATCGCTGCCGCCGGCCGCCTCGTGGACGTGTTCCTGCGCGGGACCGGCCTGCGGGCGTTGACGCTCGCCTCCGCGGGCGTGGTCCTGGCCGTGGGCGTCGCGACAGCCAGCGACCTCCCCGTCAGCCAGGAGGGGCTCGACACGGGAACGGGGGAACTCATCCCGAACTGGCTCGCGGCCCTGAACCAGCGGATCCTGGCGATCGACCCGGCAGCCGTGGACTGCTCGCCGGGTGCCCCTGCGTTTGCTCAGAGGTCGGACGCGGATGGCGAGGCTCCGCCCTTGATCTTCGTCGCGGCCGCCGGTGGGGGGTCGAGGGCCGCCGTGTACGTCACGCTCGCGCTCTCCCTGCTCGACAGGCCCCTCGCCGAGATCGCCAGCATCCACGATCCCGACTCCACGCTGTACACCGGCTTGTCCGAGTCACGCACCGCCTACGAGCACGTGGTGCTCATGTCGGGGGTGAGCGGTGGGAGCGTCGGCATCGCGAACTTTGCGAGCCGGCATGCCCAGACACTCGCCGCTGGCCAGGGTGCACCTGCGGAAATTGGCGAGAGAGAATGCTCATTGAAGAACGTCTTTTGCGAAGAGATCGGCCTCCCCCTCGGCCCCCCGCCGCCGCGCACGTTCTACAGCATCGTCGGGCGGCCCGTGGTGGACGACATGTTCGTTGACTTCGTGGCCCCGTTCATGGTCGGCGTGCTCGACCCGCGAGTCGGACGCGGCGAGCGGCTCGCCCAGTGGTGGAGGGAAGAGCTGCAGTGGGAGGAGGGCATCCGCGGACAGCCCGCCGGCGCGGTCCCACTCCTCCTGTTCAATGCCGTGGTGGCGAGGAAAGGGAGCCGGGTGGTGTTCGGCAAGCCCGCGATCACCGGCGAGCTCCTTGGGAATCCCGACGACGTGCGGCCGTCGCCGCAATCGGCGGTGACGCTGCAGGTGACGGGTGAGCTCAACGTGGCGGACGCGGTGCGCATCTCCGCGTCGTTCCCCTTCGGCATGGACCTTGCGACCGTGGGCGACGAGGCGCTTATCGACGGGGGCGTGCTCGACAACAGCGGCACCGACGCGATCGGCTCGGTGTTCGAGGGGCTCGACCAGCTCGCAGTCGCCGTGGGCCCGCATCAGGCGCAAGCGCGCTGCCTGGTCCGGTCACTGCGGGCGCACCCGCTGGTCGTGATCGAGGTCGACTCGGGGGCGAAACCGGCGTCCATCGACGCCGCCGAGCCCCAGGCCGTGGGGCAGTTGATGGCGCACTCCGACAGCATCACTGCGGCCATGTGGCGCCGCGAGCGCAGCGCGGTCGACTCGGTCCACGCCACGGTCCGCAGGTTCGGGCAGGAGCCGAGCAGGGGTTCCCGGTGGATCGCGTTTCCGTACTTGCCGGGCCTCGACACGTGTCGATCGGCGGCGGCCGCCACGGCGAACCAGGCCCCGGGACTGGGGACACCCGGCAGCGCTGCGGACGACGCCGTCATCACCACCTGGGCGCTGGGGCCAAGGGACAAGCGGGCCCTCGTCACGAATTTCCGGGAACTGGTCCACGCCGACCAGGGCGTGGTGTATGTCGACGGGGACTGCCTCGCGCCGCCCGTGCCGGCCCTGCTGGATGCATTCGTGCCACCCGAGGAGGTGCCGGCCGACCTGCGCGCCCACAGGGCGTGGGAGGCCAAGCCGGGCGCCGCCCCCGCGCCGGCGAGTTGGGGGAACGCCGACGCCGCGCAGCTCGTGGCGATGTTCCCCAGCGCAGGCGCGGAGTCCCGCGAGGTCTGGGGGAACCTCGGCCCGTCGCAGCAAGCGCCGGGGGGGACGGCGGTGCCGCTCTGGATCCCCGTCGGAGCCGTCCGAGGTACCA
>SXON01000141.1 GCA_005778355.1 Pseudomonadota bacterium
GCCTGCCCGATGACGATGGGGCCGGAGCCGATGATGAGGATGCTGTGGAGGTCGGCGCGCTTCGGCATCTCAGCTCCCGGCCATGCGGAGGAAACGGTCGACGAGGAGGTGCCGCGAGTCTCTTGGACCGGGCGCGGCCTCGGGGTGGAACTGCACGCAGATCACTCGCAGATCCGGGTGGACGAAGCCTTCGAGCGTGCCGTCGTTGAGGTTGACGTGGGTGACACGCCCGCCCGCCCGCTCGATGCCGGCGGGGTCGACGCAGAAGCCGTGGTTCTGCGAGGTGATCTCCACGCGTTCGGTCTCCATGTCGCGGACGGGGTGATTGCCGCCTCGGTGACCGAAGCGCAGCTTGAAGGTGCTGGCGCCGAGCGCGAGGCCGAGCAGCTGGTGACCGAGGCACACCCCGAGGATGGGCGTCTTTCCTAGTACTTTTCGGACTTCGCCGAACATGCCGGGCAGGGCCGCTGGGTCGCCGGGGCCGTTGCTGAGGAAAACCGCGTTGCAGTCGCGACCGAACACCTCGGCCGGGGTGTCGGCGGGGAACACCTCCACGTGACAGCCCTTGCTGGCGAACAGGCGCAAGAGGTTGCGCTTGCAGCCGCCGTCGAGCACGTGAATCCGTGGGCCGTCGCCGGTGGCGAAGGTGTAGGGCTCGCGACAGCTCACCTCGCTGGCGAGAGCGCGGCCCTCCATGCCCGGCCAGGCGAGGCAACGAGCACGCAGCTCGTCGATCGACAGGTCCTCCGTCGTGAGCACGGCGCGCATGGCGCCCCTGCTCCGGATGTGGCGCACCACGGCGCGGGTGTCGAGCCCGTGGATGCCGGGGACGCCTGCCTGCTTGAGGTAGTCGTCGAGGCTGCCCTCGGCGCGGTGGTTGCTCGTCACCCGGGAAAAAGCGCGGGCGGCGAAACCGCTGAGCCACACCCGTCCCGACTCCTCGTCGTCGCGATTCACACCGTAGTTACCCACGTGCGCCGTGGTCATCACCACGATCTGTTCGCAGTAGGAGGGATCGGTGAGCACCTCCTGGTAGCCGGTCCTCGCGGTGTTGAAGACCAGCTCGCCCACGCGGGTGGCGCGGGCACCAAATGAATCTGCCGCGAAGAAACGTCCGTCTTCCAGGTAGAGCACGGCCACGCGGTCCTCGGGAGCGGCCGGGGGCTAACCAGCCCAGGGGGGAACCGCTTGTCGCGGTTCCCCCGACCGGGCCATTCCCTTCGCCCTCCGGCCTGCCCCCGGGCTTCGGCGACGGGCGTGCTGCTAGCCCGCCCGTCGTGCCCCTCTCCCCCTCCGGGGCGAGCGCGGACGGGGGGCAACGGCGCTGCGGCGGCATGCCACGCAGCTCAGCATCGGCGCGCTCATGCGGGGGATCGCGGGATCCGATCTGGGTGCCATGGTCGCCGAGATCCTCACCGGCTGCGTCATCGGGGGCTTGATCGCCCTGTTCGCGAGAGATCGCGAGATGCGCTACCGCCGAAACCACGAGGACGAGCGCACCCGCCAGCTCGCGATCGAGCTCGCGCTCCACGTGGCCGAGCGCACCCCCTGCGAGGGCGATCTCCGCGTGCCTCGCCGCATGGTGGAGCGGATCCTCATGCTGGGTGCACGCCTCGACGCCGATCCTGCCGCGGTGCGCGCCGCGGCGCTCGCTGCCGCTCTCCCGCCGGGAGCCACGGCCGACACGCGCTTGCCGTTGCCGGACGGCACGCGCGCGGCGCTGGCCTTCCGGCACGCCCGCTTCGACGGCCTCGGCCTGCCCCCCGGGGTCGGCGGAGCGGGCGTCCCTCTCCCGGCCCAGCTGCTCGCGGCGGCGGATTGGCTCGAGATGCGTGATGGGGCCTCGCAGGAGGCCATGGTCGCGGCGATCGCCGACGAGAGTGGCCGGCGGTTTTCCCCGACGCTGGCGAGCAATCTGGTGGGCGCGATCGACGGGCTCATGGTCGCGGGTCCGACTGATGGGCACCTCGGCATGAGGGTCACGAGCGGCGCCCTGCTGGTGGTGGGGGCGGTGAACCCCGACGCGGTGGCCAACTCCATGCGGCCGGCCTTCCTCGCCGCGCTCGAGTCGCGACTGCGTGAACGTCTCCGGCCCGCCGATCGCGTGTACTGCACCGACACCGACGTGGTGGCCTGGCTCAGCAGCACCACGCCCGACGGCGCCATCGCCGCGATGAAACGCCTGGAGCCGCTCGTGGCCCGCGTGCCCGTGCCGAGCATCCAGCGCATGGAAGTGGCCTGCCGCATCGGCCTCGCGGTGGCCGACTCCGACGCCACCAGCTTCAGCGAGCTCCTGCGCGTGGCGCGGGCCCGCAGTCGCGCGGCGGAGGCGCGGCGGGTGGCCTAGCGGAGTCGCAACTCGCCGAAGTAGGAGCGGGTGGCGAGCGAGTCCGCGTCGAGGCCGCTGGCGAAGAAACGGATGACGGCGGGGTCGTGCGCGAGCGGCGCGGTGTCGGGACGCACGAGCGTGAAGCCGGTGAGCGTCACGTCGCCGGGGTCGAGGCCCTCCACAGGGATGGTCGCCCAGGTCCAGCTCAGTCCGGCGTCCCCCGAACGGGCCACCTGCCACGCCGTGGTGGCGCTCGGCGACAGGAGCCAGAGCGTGTCGCCGTCGCGATGCAGCTTCGGGTAGGTGCCGACACAGCCGAGGGCGGTCTCTTGCTCGTCGGTCTCGGCGAGCCTCGTCGCGAGCACCGTGTCGCAGGCGCCGTCGTCGACGTAGGCGAGCACGGTGGCGCCGGCCTCGTCGAGGAGCGCATCGTCGGGGAATGCGGCCAGGCTCGCGCCGCTGCCGGGCGCCACCTGGTAGACCGGGGTGAACTCGCTGCCGTTGCCCAGGAAGGCCACGGCGGCGTCGTAGGCGGCATTGTTGCCGCCGGCGGGATCGAACAGCCCGGCGAAGAGCAGCATCTCGCGGACGGAGAGCGAGGCATGCACGGGGTAGAGCAGGTAGTCGGGAGAGAAGTCGAGGGTGGCCAGCTCGTCGACATCGCCGCCCGGGCCCCAGGACATCACCACGCGTCGCCAGCTGTCGTCGGCCAGCGACCACCAGGTGGTGCCGTCGGGGGTGGTGCCGAGGCCAAGGTAGCCGTTGGTGGCGGCCGTCCACTCGTTCCAATTGCCATAAGTGCTCGGGTCGTAGCGCCCGTCGGCGGCGCGGGTCTCGAAGACGAGGTGGTAGAAACGTCGCGAGTTCCCTTGCGTGCCGGCCCCCCCGGGGAAGCAGGTGACGTCGTCGTTCCCGGGGCGCTGGCAGGCGAAGGCGAGGTGTAGCCGTCCCTCGGTGTCGATGACCAGCCCGGGCGGCTGGTGCGGCATGTCGACCGTGGCCAGGACCGACCACTCGCCGCCGTCGATGGGTCGCGACAGGATGTCGGCATGGCGCGCGGCGGCATCGTCGGGGTACCAGGTGTGGACGGCGTAGTAGAACTGGCCATCGCCCGCGAGCTTGGGGAGGTTGGCGTTCCAGGTGGGCGGGGTGGCCACGGCGCTCGGGGAGCGACCGATCACCTCGACGTGGGCGATGAGCTCGAGGGGATCGGGGGTGGCGGTGTCGCTGTCGCTGTCGCTGGTGTCGGCGGGGGGCGCGCTGTCGAGGGCGCTGTCGATGTCGCTTTCGACCGGTGGACGGATGGTGCTCCCGGCGGGACCGTCGTGGCAGGCGAGGAGCGTGAGCACGGGGATAGTCTACTGCCCATGGGTGGCGTTCTCTTCTTTCACGGCATGGAAAGCTCGCCGAGCGGCAAAAAGGCGCGCTGGCTGCGGGCCCACTTCGGGGCGGTCACGCCGGCGTACGACACGACGACCTTCGCCTCGGGCCTGCCCGCGGCGCGGGCGGCGCTGGTGGAGCACGGTCCCGACGTGGTGGTCGGCTCCTCCTACGGCGGCGCCATCGCCTGCCAGCTCGTCGCCGAGGGGCTGTGGTCGGGGCCGACGGTGCTCATCGCGCCGGCGTCGCGACTGCTCGGGGGGCCGTCGCGTTTGCCCCCAGGCGCCCGGGCCATCATCTTCCACGGCGAGAACGACGACGTGGTGCCCGTGGATCACTCGCGGGCGATGGTGTCGGAAACCGTGGAGCTCCGGGTGATCCCGGGTGGGGATCACCCGCTGAACTGTTTGCTCGAGGACGGGGCGCTCGGGGCGGCGATCGAGGGCTTTGGGGGTCGGCGGGTGTGAGGGTGTCGAGGTGGGCGGCCCGAAGTGGGGAACCTCCGGCGAGGTAGGGCACTTTGGGCCGGTTTTCCGGGTGCTCGGGGTGCCTGGGCTCGCGGTGGGCGGCCCGAAGTGGGCAACCTCCGGCGAGGTAGGGCACTTTGGGCCGGGCACGTCGCGGTCACCACGACCCGATGCCGCGGATCGTGGGTCCCCCCCTTGCCGAAGTCGGCCCGAAGTGGGCAACCTCCGGCGAGGTTTGGCACTTTGGGCCGGTTTTCCCGGTGCTCGGGGTGCCTGGGCTCGCGGTGGGCGGCCCGAGGTGGGCAACCTCCGGCGAGGTTTGGCACTTTGGGCCGGGCACGTTGCGGTCACGACGACCCGATGCCGCGGATCGTGGGTCCCCCCCTTGCCGAAGTCGGTACCGGGGAGCATGTAGAGCGCGCACGGGCCGCGAGGTCCATTTCCCTTTCCGGGGGCGTACCGGTTTCGACGAGGTGACGGACGGCCGACGGGCGTGGCGAGCGCGGTTCCGCTGTGAGAGAACCAAAACCAAGCTGCCAACAACAGCAACCACTTCAGCGAGGCCCTCGCGGCTTAGTTGAAGTCCGGGGGTCATCAAGAACCCCCGGCATCCGATCCGGAGCTGCCGAACCGGGTTGGGTGTAATCCAGGCACGCAGTGACTCCGCGGACGAACAACCGGCGGACGATCGAAGTTCAAACAGGGAGTTCTGACGGTCCCCAAAGGGGACGACACTCGCCGGTGAGTTTCCGGAAGGCCACGTATCTCGAGAGCTAGAAGGCGCTTCGGACGCGGGTTCGACTCCCGCCGCCTCCACCACTCCCACCCCCCAACGCCCGCAGCTCCCCAAGCCCGCGGGCGTTGCCTTTGTATGTCACACGGTACCCGGCCACAGGTCGTCGCGAACCCCGGCGCCGACCCGCCCGCGGCCGCCCCGGCGCCCGGATACATCGCCGCCGACGTGCCTCTCTCCCCCACCTGGACCCGCAGGCTCGCCGCCGTCGGCATCGGCCTGTGCATGGCGCCTCTCGCGGGGGAAATCGCCGGCCGCTTGTACCCACCCGACCCCGGCGCCGCGCTGCTCTACAACGCGCCGCAGGGCACGCCCCCCGACATGTTTCGTTACGACGGGGCGGGTCGCCTGGTCACCAACCCGGGCTTCGAGGGGCACTTCGAGTGGCTAGACCACTCGGTCTCCGTGCGCTTCGACAGCCGCGGTCTCCGCGGGCCCGAGGTGCTGCCCGCGACGCCACGATGGCTGGCGGTGGGCGACAGCTTCGTGCTCGCTCGACAGGTCGAGGAAGAGGACACCTTCATGGCGGCGCTCGGGCCACTCGTGGGCGCGAGCGTGCTCAACGCGGGCGTCGATGGCTACGGCACCTGGGACTACCTCGCGCGCTACCTCTCGATGGACCCGGTGGTTGATGCCGAGGCGCTCCTGGTCACGGTTTTCGTCGGGAACGACCCCGCCCAAGACACCGCCCCGCCCGAGCGCCACCGGGTGACGCGCCCCGACGCCATGGTGCCACTCGTGGGCCACGCCCCCACGGCGGAAAACGAGTTCGCACTGTTTCGTCTCCAGCACGAGCGGGAGTCGTTCCTGGAGGCGTTCTTGTTCCGTCACAGCTCGCTCTTCGCGTGGTGGCGGATTTTCGAGGCGCAGCAGGCCCGGGGGCCGAGCGACGCGCTCCGTCACGCGCGCTTTCGCAAGGAACTCGAGCCCTTCACGCGGGCGGGCACCTCGGAACAAACACGGCTCGCGCGCGCCACGGGCGAGGCCCTCGCGGTCATCGCGGAGGCAGGCAAGCGCCGTGGCGACCGCGTGATGGTGGCAGTGGCCCCGCCGTCCTTCGCGCTCGATACCGCCACGACCGCGGCGACCTTGCGTACCTTCGGGCTCGACCCCGCGGGGGCCGAGCCGCTCGGGCTGCAGGCGGCGGTGGTCGCCGAGTCCGAGCGTCTAGGCCTGCCCACCTGCGACTTGCGACCCGCGCTCGTCGCAGCTCGCGAGGACGGCCGCGAGCCCTACTTCCGGTTCGAGGGGCACTGGAACGAGGTCGGCCACGCGACCGTGGCCACCGCCCTCGCCGCGTGCCTGGGCCGCAGTGGCTGAGGCCACGCCGGCGTCGCACCGCCGAGCGGTGATCGTGGCCGACACCCTCGCGACCGTCATCGGGGTCGTGGGCGCGGCGCTGCTGCACGGTGCGCTCTGGACGGCCCCTCTGGCGCGACTCTCCACCACGCAGTTCGGCGGCACGCACGGCTGGGCCTTCGACCGCATGGCGCGCATGCTCGCGTTCGAGATCTCCCCGGTGGCCTACACCTCGGACGTCTCGTTTCCCGACATCGTCTACGCCGCGCACATCGCCTGGGTCCCGGGCCTGCTCGCGGCGCCGATGAGCTGGGCCACGGGGCCGCTGGGAGGCCTGAATCTCGCCGTGCTGCTCGCCCCGGCCCTCGGCGTGCCGATGGTGTCGGCGCTGGCGCGAGCCTGGACCCGCGCCGACCCGGTAGCCTGCGCGTCGGCGGGATTGCTCGTGGTGCTCTCGCCCCCGGCGATCGGCGCCTTCGCGAACGGTCAGGTGTGCAAGGCGCAATTGTGGGCCCTGGTGGCGCTCCCGCTGGCGACGACCTGGGCCGCGCGCGGCAAGAGCGGTGTGGCATGGGCGGCCGTCCTGGCGGTCGCGAGCACGTTCACCGAGCCCACCTACGCCCTGCTGGGCGCGCTCGTTTCGCTGCCTCTCGGACTGTGGAGCGCGTGGCGCGACCGCGATCGGGGGGCCTTGCTCCGCGTGCTCGCGGCGGGCCTCGCGATGGGCGCGGTGTTCCTCGGGGCGCGGGGCTACTACGATCCGCCCACGCGCGGGCTCTACCTGCCCGCGGCCCCCGTGCCGCTCAGCTGGTTCGCGGCCTACGTGCACGAGGTGGCCACGCCCGCCACGCTCCTGTGGGGTCGCGAGTATGTGACCGCTGACGACGCGGCGGCCCACGTAGACTACCTCGGCGGCTTCGCGCTCGTCGCCCTTGGGCTCGCGAGCTGGCGCACCCGCGGCGCGCGTGCGGTCGTTTTGATTCTGGTCGCGACAGGCATCACGCTTTCGCTCGGCGAGTGGCTGGTGACGCTCGATGGCCCTGTGCTCGTTGGCGACCGCCTCATCGCGCTTCCGGCGCGTGCGCTCGCCGCGCTGGGCTTCCCGTTTGCCCGCTCGGGGCAGTACTACCGTGCGCTCGGACTCGCATGGGTGGGCGTGGCCTTGGCCTGCGCGGCCCTCGGGCGGCGGGCGGGTCCGGCCCTGTGCGCCCTGATTCTCGCCGACGGCCTGCGTGCCACCTCGGGTCTCTGGCCGGTACCCTCGGCCCCGTTTCCCGGGCTGCGCTGCCTGACCCCGGTCTCGCGGCAGGTGGGCGAGGAGGCCACGTGGACGAAGACCTGCGGTGATCGCGGCGGCGAGTGTGGCGAGATCGTGCGTCACGAGCGTGGCGGCGAGTGGCGGCTCGACCTGCCGCGCGCGCGTCGGATGTTCGACGTCGGGGTGCGCGGCCTGGCCACCGCCATCGACGGTCTCCCCACCTCCGATCCGCCTGCGGCCGACGCCCCGCCGCGTCCAGCGGACGAGCTGGCGCGTGTCCTCGCGGGGCTCGATCACGACCCGGCGATGACCCTGCTGCAGGCGAGGGGAGTCCTGCGGGTGGTCGCCTGGCGCGACGACGGCACGGAGATGCTGCGCGACGCCACGCGGGCCCTCGGGCCCCCCAGTTGTTCGGATGGCGAGATGCGCACATGGGACATCCCGCGGGCCAAGTCCCCCGAATGAAGCGGCCCGACCTGCTCACCGCTGCCGCGGGTCTGGTCGCGCTGGTGGTGCTCGGGTCGCTGGTCCACTTCGCGGTGGTGGACGGCCTTGGTTTCGAGGCCGACGGGCAGGGGGCGCGGCTGGCCCGGCTGTGGGCCTACTCCGTGACCGGTCGCGGGGATTTCTTGCTGCGCTGGGGCGAACCCTACTGGGACCAGCCCCCGATTCTGCCGGCCAGCTCGGTGACGCCCTACCCACCGCTCCCGGCGCTCCTCGCGGCCCCGCTCCTGGCCCTCCTCGGCCCGGGCGTGACGGCGCAGCGGCTTCTCGGCTGTTTGCCCGCGGCACTTTTGCTGCTGGGGGTGGCCGATGCGGGTCGCGCCGTGGCCGGGCGACGGGGCGCGGTCTTGGCGTTGTCGCTGGTCGGCGGCTCGGCGGTGGCAACGACGGTGCTCCGCCAGCCGAACGGCGAGGTCTGGGTGACCGCGGCCTCGGCCTTCGCGGCGGCCGCACTCGCGCGGCTGGGGACGCGGACTTCGTCTTCCCTGGCGGCGGGGGTCGCCGTCGCGGTCGCGCTCTTGTGCAAGTGGACGGCCGTCGTCCTGCTCCTGCCTGCCTCGCTGGCCCTGTGCGGCGTCGCCATCGCCGAGGTGCGGCGTGGGGCTCGCGGCGTGGGCACGCTCATCGCGGCGACCTCTGTGGCGACCCTGGCGGCCGCGCTTTTCGGCCTCGCGATGGTCGGCTCGGCGCCCCGGTGGCTCGCTGCCGGCCTGCCGCCGGTCCTCGCGGCGGTCGGCCTGGTCCGCGCGCGGCCGCTCGGAACGAACCTGCCGGTCGAGGTGGGACGGGCGCTCCTCGTCGCGGTCGCGCTCGCGACGCCCTGGTACGGCTACGCCGCCCCAGCGATCGCCGAGCACCTCGTCGGCCACGAGGTGCTCATGGTGGGGGCCTCGTCGGGGATCGTCAGGGCCTACGCCAACTTGATCGTCGCGGTCGGGATCCCCGTGGCGGGTCTCTTCATTGGATTCGGGATCCTGGGCCTCGCGTGGCCCGGTCGGCTGCCGGGCGCGGTGGCCATGGCCACAGCCTTCCTGGCGCTCGGAGGCACGCTCGCTTCCGGTCGTGTCGACGGCTTCTTGATGGGCCAGGCTCAGGATCGCCTGCTCTTGCCCGTGATTGCGGCGCTCGCGATCGCGGCGGCCCGAGGCGCCGTCGTCCCTCGCGTGGGCCCCGTGCTCACGCTCGCCGCCGCCGCCCTCGCCCTGGGCACCGTCGCGGTGTCCCACGCGGGCGCGGCCGCTCGACCCGTCCGCAGCGCGGGCCTGGGCATGGCGTGCGGGGAGCAGATCGACCTCGGCTCGCGGGGATACCGGTGGTGGCTCCCCGGCGTCGCGGTGGCCTCGCCGCCCGATCCTGGCCGGGGCGACCCGGAGCTCGAAGCGCTCGCCGCCCGGCTCCCGTCGCGCGCGGAGCCAATCCTCGCCGGGCTGCTGCTTGACGACGAGCCCTGCTCAATGACCGAGTCGAGGCTCGTGCGCCTCGCCGAGACGGGCCGGGTACTGAGCCTGGCCCCGCGGGGAGACACCGCCCGTCACCGTGCGTGGATCGAGTCACGAGTCGAGCGGCTCGACGAGTTCGTGGGCGTGGGTGTGCGCGCCGCGAGCAGCGTCCGCAGTGCAGGCTTGTCGGCGGGATGGGCGTTGACGGTCGACGATGCCGATCTGGTGGTGATCGCGCGACCACGCGCTGGGCCCGCCGGGAACGACTGAACCCGTGTCGATCGCGTGGGCCACTCTCAGCCCAGGTCTTGCCCCACGTAGTCGTGACGCAAGTTTCCCCGGGCGAGCGGACTGCCCGGCGCGTCGGGGTCGAGCAATCCGTTCTGCTCGGCGATGCCGAGCGCCACGAGGGCGTTCCACGGCGCCCGGCAAGGCATCGTCACGCTACGCTGCGGACCGTTGACCACCGGCTTACGATTCCGGTCGAGCTCGGGACCGAGGTCCTGGCACACGCGTAGCCCCGTCGGCTCGCCCTTGTCCCAGGTCATGCCCACGAGCGCCTTGATCGGCACGAGGCCCCAACCCCCCGCGCGGACCTCAGTCGGTGGGCGCGCGCCCGGGTTGTCGGCTGTGCCTGGCGCCACCGGCACGGGGCCCCCCAGCTGGCCCTGGGCGGAGGGCGCAGACTCCTCGAGCCGCGTGGCGCCCACGAGGACCGTCGCACCCTTGGCCTCGTCGAGCCAGACGAGGGCTCGGACGGGCGTGCTGTCGAGCATCGCCGCCGAGCGCACCGTCCAGTACCGCCGTGGGAAAAAGCCCTCGGCGAAGGTGGCACCAGGGGAGGGGAGGACGCCGAGCTTCAGCGCCCGTCCGACCTTCGCCAGCATCGCCGATGTCGCGACCGATTCGAAGAGAAACAGGGCGGCGCGGGCCTGGTAATACACGGTGCACTTGGGCGGTCCGATGCCAAAGTCGTGGCGGTTCGACACCCACCAGCCGCACCGCGGACACTGCCGCACCCAGTCGTGGCGCCCGCCACTGAGCTCCCCCTCGCACGCGAGGCAGCGCCCCTCCCACGATCCCGACGTGAGACCTTCCTCGTAGTCCCAGGAGGGGCCCGTTCCGACCGGCGGGGCCGAGATCGGCAGCCGGTGGCGGTGAAGGAACGCGAGGCCCACGCGTGAGCGTAGCGGGACGTGCGTCGGCGCGCTTCTCGAGCGCACCTCGGGCCGATCCCCCGGTCGCCCAACCGTCCCTCGGTTGTCCGCCCGGTGATGCAACCGCAGCAAGGGCGCTGGGCCCTGCCGCTCAGCCGGGCCGAAGATCCACGTCGCAACGCCGGTCGGGGCCCGGCACGCCGCGTGCACGCGCAGGAGGGCCTCCACCGTCGCCACCCGTTCCCTGGGGTTCCCATGCGCAAAGCTGTCTACGCCAACGCCCTGGCCTTCATCCTCGGCATCGCGGCCGTGGGCCTCGTGGCCGCGAAACCGGCGAGCACGAGCAAGAACGCCGCGTCGCCGCCCGTCGCCACGGCCACGGCGCCGAAGGGGGCCACCCTCCCGGCCAAGCTCAGCCAGGAGTCGAAAGACTGCCTCGACTGCCACCAGGACGACAACCCCGGGCTCTACGAGCAGTGGGGCGACAGCAAACACTACGGCGCCAACGTGGGCTGCTACGAGTGTCACGCCGCGAACGAGGGCGACACCGACATCCTGAAGGACGAGGACCACGCCGAGTTCCAGATCGCCACCATCGTGAGCCCGAAGGACTGCGCACGTTGCCACGAGACAGAAGTCGCCGAGTTCGAGGGTTCGCACCACTCGAAGGCCGGTCGCATCATGGGCTCGCTCGACAACCAGCTGGCGGAGGTGGTCGAGGGGAACCTCGGCATGGTCACCGCGGCCTTCCCTCAGGGCATCAGCGCGGCGGCGGTCAACGGGTGCTGGCAGTGTCACGGCAGCGTGGTGAAGGTCAACAAGGACGGCACCCTCGACCCGGCCACGTGGCCCAACAGCGGCATGGGCCGCGTCAACCCCGACGGCAGCGAGGGCTCCTGCACCGCCTGTCACCAGCGGCACGAGTTCAGCGCCGAGCAAGCCCGCCATCCCGACAACTGCGGCAAGTGCCACATGGGCCCCGACCACCCGCAGAAGGAGATCTACGAGGAGTCCAAGCACGGCATCGCGTTCAAAGCCCACGAGGACGAGCTCGGCATGGAGAACTCGAAGTGGGTGGTGGGCGAGGACTACTCGGCAGCGCCGACCTGCGCGACCTGCCACATGTCGGCCACCTCCAACCAGTCGATCACCCACAATATCGGCCTGCGCATCAAGTGGAACAATCGGCCGCCCCACTCCAAGCAGGCCCACGAGACCGACAAGCAGTGGGGCCTCGCCTCGGCGAGCATCACCGGGGATGAACGCCGCAAGCGCATGGAAGACGTTTGCCAGGCTTGTCACCAGGACAACTTCGTCGACGGCTTCTTCGTGCAGTACGAGGCGCTGCTCGATCTGTACGAGAACAAGTACGCGAAGCCCGGCGAGAAGCTCTACAACGCGGCTGTCGAGGTGCTCAAGACCGACCCGACCTACACCCAGTTCAGCCGCTCCATCGACTTCACCTGGTATGAGCTCTGGCATCACGAGGGGCGCCGCGCGCGGCACGCCGCCTCGATGCAAGCGCCCGACTACACCCACTGGCACGGCACCTACGAGCTGGCCCGCAACTGGCAAGCCGAGTTCATCCCGGAGATCCAGGAGATCATCCACGAGTTCAAAGACAAGGCCCCCGCGCAGGTGGCCAAGCTCGAGACGGTGCTGGACGAGGTGCAGAACAGCCCCGACTGGATGTGGTCGGTGAACAAGGAGGATCCGGCTGCCAAGGCCGAGCGCGAGAAGCGCCGCAAGGAGTTCCTCGAGCGCTACAAGTAGGCCGAGCGGATAGTCGGGCCAGGATGCTCATCGAGCTCCTGGCCTGCGCCGTGCGTGACAGCCACATCGTGGACGAGTCCGCCCTGCCGGGCGACAGCGACGAGGGCGGCGACACGGGCGACGGCGACACGGGCGAGGTGGCCGAGCGCCCAGTGACGGTCTCGTTCACCGGCTGGCTCGCGACGGTGGCCGACTCGCCGCTGGGCATGAGCGACGCCGACCGCGAGAGCGAGGTGAGCGGCAGCTTCACCTACAACGCGGCGCGCGCCGACGACAGCGCCTCCGGGGCCAGCCGCGGCGAGTACGCCCACGCGGGCGACGGCGCCTTCGAACTGCAGGTCGGGGGGCACGTGGTGAGCGGCTCCGGCAGCCCGGTGGTGACGGTGATCCCCGGGAGCGGGGCGTGTTTCTACTTCGAGGATGGCCCCCGGTTCCCCGACTACGAGTGGCCCCACATGTGGCTCGACGGCGAAGAGGACGAGGCGCTCAACGTCTGGATCGCGCTCTGCGATGGCATCGCGCTCTCGGATGATCGACTGCCTGAGGTCTTCCCGGCCTATGACCCAGCGAGTTCGTCACACACCTTCTCGGTGGAAGACGGCGGCGGCACGGCGCTGCTCCAGCTCTACACCGTCGGCGGTTAGCTTTTCGCCATGCTCCTCGAATGTCCGCGGTGTAAGCGCCCCCTGGCCCCGGCCGACCTTGGTGGCACTGCTGTCGACGCGTGCGCCGCGTGTGGCGGTACCTGGCTCGACCGCGGTGAGCTCGAGGCGGTGGTGTCGCGACCTGAACCGGTTGGGGAGGCCGCCGCGGCGCCCTTCGTCGAACCCGCGGTGAAGTACTTGCCTTGCCCGCGCTGCCGCCAGCTGATGACGCGGCGCCAGTATGAGCGCTACTCGGGGGTCGTGCTCGACTATTGCGGTCAACACGGCGTCTGGGCCGACCGTGGCGAGCTCGACCGCGCGCGGGGTTTCACCGCCCAGGGCGGTGTCGAGCGCCGTGAGCGCCGAGAGACGGAAGAGGAGAAGCTCCGTCGCAGCGTCGAGCGCTACGGGACGGACCGCTCGGCCGGCGCGGACACCAGCCACAGCTGGGTCGACGCCGCCATCTGGATCCTGTGAAGCGGCCAGCTTGAGGGTCGCGGTCACCGGCGCGAGCGGCCACGTTGGGGCCAACCTCGTGCGCGCCCTCCTGGCGCGCGGCGACCAGGTGCGCGCGGTGGTGCATCGTGAGGCGCGGGCGCTCGGCGGTCTGGACGTGGAACAGGTGCCCGGGGATCTTGCCGACGAGGACTCCCTGAGCGCTGCGTTCGACGGCGTCGAAGGGGTGTACCACCTCGCCGCGATGATCTCGATCACCGGCAGTCACGACGGCGCCGTGGAGCGGGCCAACGTGGCGGGGGCACGGCACGCGGCGCGGGCGGCGCGGCTCACTGGGGTGCAGCGCTACGTGCACGTGTCGAGCGTGCACGCCTTCCACCACGCGCCCGAGTTGCCCGTGAGCGAGGTGTCGCCGCGCCCTCTGGACAGCGCGCCCGCCTACGACCGCTCCAAGGCGCTGGGCGAGGCGGAGGTACGCGCCGAGGTGGAGGCGGGGCTCGGCGCCGTGATCGTCAACCCGAGCGGCGTGGTGGGACCGCACGACTTCGGGCCCTCGCGCTTCGGGCAGTCGCTCCTCGGGATGGCGCGCGGGCTCATCCCCGCCGTCGTCGACGGCGGCTTTGACTGGGTCGACGCGCGCGACGTGGCCTCAAGCTGCATCGCGGCGATGGAGCGCGGCCGGGTGGGCGAGGGCTACTTGCTAGGTGGACGCTGGGCCTCCGTGGGCGAGGTTGCCACTCTAGTGTCGCGACACCGAGGTTCTCGGTCCCCGTTCGGGACTGTCCCCCGGTGGCTGGCCTCCGCCAGCGCCCCCGCCGCGAGCTGGGCACAACGGCTTCTCGGGCAAGAGCCGCTCTTCACCCCCGAGGGACTTCACGCCTTGTTCCACGGGAGTCGGCACGTGGACTGGTCGAAAGCCGCGCGGGAGCTCGGCCATGCGCCGCGCCCTCTCGAGAGCACCCTCGCCGACACGCTGGACTGGTTCGCCTCGGCGGGGCGCCTGTGAGCGAGTGGCACGGCTACGCGACTTGGGGCGTGCTCGTCTGCGCAATTCCCACCCTGCTTTACCTGCTTTTCGTGTCGGCCCCTTACGGTCGACATGCCCGCGCGGGCTGGGGACCGATGGTTGGGCCCCGGGTGGGCTGGATCCTGATGGAGTCGCCAGCGGTGGTGGCCTTCGCGGCGGTGTTCGCGATGGGCGCCCACGCGCGCGCGGTGACGCCGTTGGTCTTGTTGCTCGCGTGGCAGTCGCACTACATCTATCGGACGTTCATTTTCCCCTTTCGGCTGCGGGGGGGTCGTCCGATGCCGCTCCTCATCGCGCTCTCGGGACTCGGCTTCAACGTCGTGAACGCCTACATCAACGCGGCGTGGGTGTCGTCGCTCGGCGACTACCCGGCGAGCTGGCTCCTCGATCCTCGCTTCGTTGCCGGTCTGGCGGTCTTCGGAGCTGGGCTCGCGGTGAACCACCACGCCGACGCGGTCTTGCTCTCGCTGAGGAAGCCCGGCGAATCAGGCTACAGGATCCCGCAGGGGGGCCTGTATCGCTGGGTGAGCTGCCCGAACTATCTG
Source organism: Pseudomonadota bacterium (assembly GCA_005778355.1). GTDB lineage: Bacteria > Myxococcota_A > UBA796 > UBA796 > SXON01 > SXON01. Next base: position 15,072 of record SXON01000141.1, read on the forward strand.
GGCGAGATGATGGAATGGCTCGGCTGGGCAGTGCTGACCTGGTCGCTCCCCGGGCTCGCCTTCTTCGCCTTCACCGTGGCGAACCTGCTCCCGCGGGCGCTGGCGCACCACCGCTGGTATCGCGCCCAGTTTCCGGAGTACCCCACCGATCGCCGCGCGGTGTTGCCTGGGATCCTCTGAGGACTGATTCTTGGCAGAGGGTCCGCGATTTCGCTGTTAGTGTCTGGCCCCGATGATGTTCGGATGGTTGCTGGGCTGTGAGCCCGAGGAAGAGAAGCTAGGTCCGGGGCCGAAGGTCACCGTGTCGAGCGACGTCGTCACCGTCGCGACCGCCAAGTGGACCGACGAGTCGGGCGAGCGCACGCGCGTGGAGGTGGCTGATGCCGAGGGCGCGTGGCTCGTCACCGACTGGCAAGACGCTGGCGGCCTTCACGACGCCACGATCCTGGGCCTCGTGCCGGGCACGTCGTACACTGCCACGGTCGCGACCGAGTCGGGCGAGCTGACGAGCGAGACGGCGTTCACCACGGGGGAGTTGCCCAACGACTTTCCGGAATGGAGCACCAGCGGGGAGGCGAGCTGGGAGGGCTACGTCTACGTCAACACCGTGGGCTCGGTGCACTACCTGCTCGTGCTCGACGAGGAAGCGCGCCCGGTGTGGTACCACCCCTACGATCCCGAGTACAACGCTGTTCGCGCCCGTCCACGTCGCGACGGGACGGGGATCACCTGGGCGATCACCGCCACCGGCGGCGGCGAGCCGAGTCCCAACATCTTCGCGACCAGCTGGCTCGGCAAGGAGCTGCGCGCGCTCGACGTCCGGAACTACACCCACGACTTCGCCGAGATGGAAGACGGCACCCTCGGCGCGCTCATTTACGACAAGCGCACGGTCGAGTTGGACGGGGTGCTGCAGCAGGTGAACGGGAACGCGCTGTCGCTGGTGAGTCCGGACGGCGAGCAAAGCACACTGTGGTCGGCGTGGGACGACTTCGACCCTCGCTTCGACGGCACGCTCGACGGCACCGGCTACTGGTCACACGCCAACGCGCTCGACATCAGCGAGGATGGCAGCACGTTTACCGTGGGCCTCCGAGGGCTCAACGCCATCGTCGATGTCGATGCCGCCACCGGCGAGCTCGGGCGACAGGTGGGCGGGCCTCACTCCGACTACCGCTTCGCGAACGACGACGACGCTTTCTTCGAGGAACACCAGTTCCAGGTGCTCGACGGTGGCCTCCTGGTGTTCGACAACCAGGCCACCACCTCGACCACCGGCTCGCGGGTGTTGCAACTTGCGCTCGACGATGATGCCGGTGTCGCGACCGCAACACGCAAGATCTACCACGACCCGCCCCTCTGGGTGTATGTGCTCGGCGACGTCGATCTCCTCGACGACAACGGCATCCGCGCCACCTGGACCTCGTCGGGCGTGATGACCGACTACGACGCCGAGGGCAACGTGCGCTGGGAGCTCACCATGGAGCTCGGGCAGGCCCTGTCGTACAGCATCCGCGAGGACGCTCTGCCGGGGAACACGCGGGTGAGGTGAGGGGGGGCGCAGTTAGGTTTGGGGGATGCTCCTTTCCGCCATGCTGCTGGTGCTCTCTGTCTTTCACGGCCTGTTCGTGTTCAGCATGCTGCGCGATCCGGCACGACTTCGGACGTACGTAGAAACCTCGCCCAAGGCCTTCCTCTGGAGGAAGATGCTGGGCGTGGAGCGCGCGGTGGAGCTGACTCGCCGCGTGTTTCTGCCGCTCGGCGCGGTGGTGGCCGGCGTTCTTTTCCTCCTCGCCGCCTCAGCTCTCGTGTCACACCTGCTCGGCCATCGCGAGGCCGCCGGTGCCTTGCTCGGCGCCCCCACAAGCGAGCCCTGAAGCCAGATATTTCGGCTCGTCGCCGGGAAACGCGGGACGGTGTGACACGGGAAGCGGGGAAACCCGCCCACGCGGGTTTCCCCCCCCGACTACAAGTGCGCCCCGAGGCCAACCGCCTCGGCCACCGCCTCGAACATCGCCTCGCCCACCGTCGGGTGAGCGTGCACCGTGTGGAGGAAGTGGGCGGCGGTCACCTCCGCCCCGCGGGCCATCACGAAGCTGGCGAGCAGCTCGCTGACGTCGTGACCGACGAGGTGGGCGCCGAGGATCTCGCCGTGCTCCTTGCCCACGAGCACCTTCACGAAGCCCTCGGAGGCGCCGATGGCCCGGGCCTTGCCGTTGGCGGAGAGCGGGAATCGTCCCACGGTGAACGCTAGGTTCTTCGCCTTTGCTTGCGCCTCCGTCAACCCGACGCTCGCGATCTGCGGTTGGCAGTAGGTCGCCGCCGGCATGTTGTCGTAGGCCACGTCCGGCGTGTGCTCGCCCTTGATGCGGGCGATGCAGACGTGCGCCTCGGCGTACGCGGCGTGGGCCAGCGCGGGGGGGCCGGCCACGTCGCCGATGGCGTAGATGCCAGCGGCGGTGGTGCGGAAGCTGTCGTCTACCTTGATGGCGCCCTTCTCCAGGGCCACGCCCGCCACGTCGAGACCGATGCCCTCCACGTTGGGCACCACGCCGAGCGCGAGCAGGGCGTGACTCGCGCGGAGCTCACGACCGTCGGCCAGCACCGCTTGCACGCCATCGCCGTCGCGACGGATCGACGTGCACGCCAGCCCGGTGACGATGTCGACGCCTTGTTTCTTGAAGGAGCGCGCCACCTCGGCGCTCACGTCGGCGTCTTCGAGGGGGCAGAGCCGATCGGCCGCCTCGACGAGGGTCACCTTCGTGCCGAAGCTGTTGTACAAGTAGGCGAACTCGAGACCGATGGCCCCGGAACCGAGCACGATCACCGACTCGGGCTGGGTGGTCGCGGCGATGGCCGACCGGTAGGTCATCACGCGCTCGCCATCCACCTCCATGCCGGGGAAGGCCTTCGCGCGGGCTCCGGTCGCGACGATGATGTGCTTCGCGGTGAGCAGCTTGTCGCCGACCGCGACCTTCCCGCCGCCCTGGAGCGAGGCCGTGCCGGTGATGGGCTCCACGCCGTGCTTCTTGAAGAGGAAACGCACGCCGCGCTCGGACTGGTCGGCGATCTTGCGGCTGCGGGCGACGACCTTCGCCCAGTCGTGCCGCGGGTTGTCGAGCCCGAGGCCGAAACTCGACACTTCTTCCTTGATGAACTGGTAGTGCTCGGCGGCCTTCAACAGCGCCTTGCTGGGGATGCAGCCCCAGTTGAGGCACACGCCGCCGAGGCGCTCCTTCTCCACGCAGGCCGTCTTGAGGCCGCGCTGGGCAGCGAGGATGGCGGCCAGGTAGCCGCCGGGGCCGCTGCCGATGACGAGGACGTCGTAGTCAGACACGTGCGCTCCGCGAGGCCGCGGGGCTTATCCGGCTAGTCGTCGTCGGCGCCGAGCCCGGACAGACGCAGCGCCAGCTCGTCGGGGTTGTTCGCGTACTTCAGGCCTTCATCCTGCTTCACCCGTCCTTGCTGGATCAGCTCGTACAGGTGCTGATCGAAGGTCTGAGTATTGTAGGTCGCGCGGCCCTTGCGCATGTAGTCGCGAATCTCGCGAGTGCGTTTGCCGTCGACGATGCACTCGTAGATGGTGCCGGTGTTGATCATCACCTCGAGCGCCGCCACGCGGCCGCCTGCGGACCCGGGAACGAGCCGCTGGGAAACCACCGCGCGCAGCACGCTGCCGAGCAAGAGTCGCACCTGCGGCTGGTGATGGGGTTCGAAGAAGCCGATGATGCGGTTGATCGTCTCGTGTGCGTCGACGGTGTGAAGAGTGCCGAGCACCAGGTGGCCGGTCTCGGCGGCGGAGAGCGCGATCTCCACGGTCTCCTTGTCGCGGAGCTCGCCGATGAGGATGGCGTCGGGATCTTGACGCAAGGCGGCGCGCAGGGCGTTGGTGAAGTTGAGCGCGTCGATGCCCACCTCGCGCTGGTTCACCACGCTGCGCTTGTCGGTGAAGAGGAACTCCACCGGGTCTTCGATGGTGAGGATGTGGCAGGACTCGGTGCGATTGATCTCCTCGATGATCGAGGCGAGGGTGGTGCTCTTGCCCGAGCCGGTGGCCCCGGTGACGAGCACCAGCCCGCGGGGTTCGGCGGCGATCTTCTTCAGCACCGGGGGGAGCTTCAGCTCCTCGATGGTCTTCACCGTGGTGGGAATGGTGCGCAGCACCGCGCCGATCTTCCCTTGCTGGCGGAAGACGTTCACGCGGAAGCGGGCCAGCTCTGGGAAAGAATGCGCGAGATCGCATTCGTTGGTGGACTTGAAACGCTCTCGCTGGCCGGTGTTCATGATGTCCCACAGCGCGCGGCCGAGCTCATCGTTGTTGGTGGCCGGGAAGCCGGGGATGGGCTTGATGTCGCCGTGCAGGCGCATGAGCGGGGGGAGCCCCACCTTGAAGTGGATGTCGCTGGCGCCGAGCGACACGGCGGTGCGGGCAATCGCGGCGAGGTCCATGCGGCCCTCGTAGCGTGCCGGATTACACCGCGGGGCCAACCAGGAGACCCCGTGCTATTCTGGATCGCCCACCTCGCGTTCGCCGACGCCCCCGCCGAGCGGGCGGAAGACACCTGGGACCTGTCCGTCCTCTACCCGTCCGTCCAGGCGTGGGAGGCCGAGATGAAGGCCACCGAGGCGGCGGTCGACGGGGTAGCCAGCTGCAAGGGACAGCTCGCGTCGCGACTGCGCGAGTGCCTCGACCTGCGTTTCGCCGTGCACAAGACAGTGATGCGGCTCAACGTCTACGCGAGCAACGCGAGCAACGCCGACACGCGCGACGCCGAGTGGCTCGCCCGTAGCCAGCGCGGCGAGATGCTCTACGCGCGGCTCGACGAGGTGGGCGCCTTCTACAAGCCCGAGGTCATCACGCTCGGCGGCGACAGCGTCGAGAAGGCCATCGGCAGCGACAAGGCGCTTGCCCCCTACGACTACTACTTGCGCAGCGCCATCAAGGACGGCGCGCACATCCTCCCGGCGCGCGAGGAGGCGCTGCTCGCGGGTGGCGCCATCTCTCGCGACGCCACCGTGCGCGTGCGCAGCCAGCTGGTGAACGCGGAGCTGCCGTGGCCCGAGGTCACGCTGTCCGACGGCACCAAGGCCAAGCTCAGCCCTGCCAACTACACGGCGCATCGCGGCTCGCTGGTGCGCGCCGACCGGCAACTGGTGTTCGACCAGTTCTTCGGGGCCCTCTCGAAGTACGGCGGCACGCTGGCTGCCGCGCTCGACGGCGCGGTGCAGGGGCACTGGTACGTGGCGAAGGCGCGCGGCTACCCCACCAGCGTGGCGGCGGCGATCGACACCGACCACGTGCCGCAGGCCGTCTACGACAAGCTCGTGGAGCGCACCAACGCGAACCTCCCCACCCTGCACCGCTACCTGAAACTACGCGGTAAGATGCTGGGCATTAGCGACCTCGCCTACTCGGATCTGTACCCGCCGCTGGTGTCGGGCTCCCGTACCTGGACCATCGACGAGGCGAAGCAGCTCACCATCGACGCGACGCGGGTGCTCGGTGCCGCCTACGCCGCCGAGTCGGAGACGGCGCTGCGCGCACGCTGGACGGACGTGTACCCCCGCGAGGGCAAGGTGTCGGGCGCGTACATGGATGGCGCCGCCTACGACGTTCACCCGTTCATGCTCTTGAACTACACCGGCGACTACGAGGCGGTGTCGACGCTCGCGCACGAGTGGGGACACGCGATGCACTCGGTGCTGTCGCGCAAGGCGCAGCCCTACAGCAAGGCTGACTACGCCACCTTCACGGCGGAGATCGCCTCGACGACTAACGAGGCGTTCTTGCTCGATCACATGCTCAAGACGACGAAGAGCGAGGACGAGCGCCTATTTTACCTCGGGAGCGCCCTCGAGGGCTTGCGCACCACCTACTTCCGCCAGGCGCTCTTCGCCGAGTTCGAGCTCGCGATGCACACGGCGGTCGAGCAGGGGCAGCCGCTCACGAAGGAGTGGCTCGACGCGAAGTTCCTGGAGATTACGCGTCGTTACTACGGTCACGACGCCGGGATCACGAAGGTGCCCGACAGCATTGGCTCGGAGTGGTCGTACATCCCGCATTTCTACTACAACTTCTACGTGTACCAGTACGCGACGTCCATCGCGGCGGGCTCGCTCTTCGCCGACGACGTGCTGGCCAAGAAGAAGGGTGCGGTCGACCGGTACCTCGGACTGCTCTCCGCCGGCGGGAGTGATGATCCCTACTTGCTTTTGCAGCGCGCCGGCGTGGACATGGCCACCGCCGCCCCCTACGACGCGATCGCCACGCGCATGGAGCGGATCATGGACGAGATCGAGGGGCTCTTGGCTAAGAAGGCTAAGAAGAAGAAGTAGCCGGGCGGGACTACCCGGTCGAACGACGCCTCGCCTCGCCGCGCGTTTCGCCCCGGCCGAGTGGCGCGACGGCGTCGCGGAACCAGCTCAGAGGCTCGACGTCGAGGGTCGGACTTTGTTCCGCAGGTGATGCATTGTGTCGCGACAACTGATGCCTTCTACCCGCGTGCCGGCGGTGCTCTCGTCGACCGCGGCGGATCCCACGCTGCACAGATGGCGCACGATGGCGCAGGGTACCGGCAAGAGGTCCTCGCACAGAGTCCACTGAACGCACGGGGCGGTGGCGCCGGGCGGGCGCCTCTGCGTCGCAAGCGCAGACGTCGTGAGTGTCCATCGTCGTGAGCGCCGATGCTCCGAGTGAGCGGCCCGGGCGACGATCGCGACTCCCGGGCGCAGAACGGGGGCTACTGGGCGTGGGGCTCGCGCGTTGCCAACGGGTGAACCGCCACTATTTTGAGTCGTCGCGCGAGTCCAGCGCCGCGCGATGGCGAGTCGAATCATCCAGAGCATCAGCGCTCACGACGGCGGTCATCCGAAGCATCAGCGCTCACGACGGCCCTCGTCGCGCGTCTCGCCCCGCCGGACCCGGGTCGCCGGCACGCCGATCGCGCAGCTCGGCGTAGGGAAGGACCGCGAGATCCTCGCACAGGGGCCACCGAGACCGAGATGGGGCGGCCAGCAAGTCGCCCGCGACTTGATCGAGGGTGGTCCCGCGCCGGGGTGCAAGAGCCTGAGGGCTCTGCCGCCCGGTGCCCTGGTCACGTGCGTGCGTCGCGACCTAATACTGCTAGCTTGCCCCTACTCCGTGCGCTCCGTGGGCTCTGCGCGAGACGTCCTCTTCAATTCTCGGCCGCCCTGCCCCTACCCCTACGCCTCCGCGCTCGCCCCGCTCACCACGGTGACGGCCGCCTCGCCACGGTTGGCGATCTCGGCGCGCAGGCGCTCGCGCACCTCGGGGTGCTCGGAGAGGTAGTTCATCGCCTTGTCGCGACCCTGACCGATGCGCTCTTCGCCGTAGGCGAACCAGGAGCCCGACTTGCGGACGATGCCGAGGTCGACGCCGAGGTCGATGAGCTCGCCCTCCTGGTTGACGCCCTTGCCGTAGAGGATGTCGAACTCCACCTGCCGGAAGGGCGGGGCGAGCTTGTTCTTCACGACCTTGACCTTCGTCCGATTGCCCACGACCGCAGGCTCTTTCCCTGTTGCCGTTGCTTCTTTGATGGCACCGATCCGCCGGATGTCGAGACGAACCGAAGCATAGAAC
>SXON01000142.1 GCA_005778355.1 Pseudomonadota bacterium
CCCACGGTACCCACGCTCACGAGTTCATCCACATCCACGCTCGAGGGGAGGCGACGTGCCAGCCGCCCGGCGATGGTGCGCACGAGCGCCACGTGATCGACGATCAGGCGGTCGCGTTGGGCGGGCGTGAAGGCAGACATCGGGCAACATGTACCACGCGGGCTATGCTCGCGGGGTGCGTGGCCTGCGCCTCCTCCCCGCGATCACCCTTTGCGCCTGCAATGACTACGAGTTGTCGGAGACCAAGACCCGCCCCGACGACGAGCTGGTCTGTGGCGACGACGACGCGCCCGCCGGGGAGAACGCCGACGTCGACGAGGACTGCGCCCGCGAGCCCACCGTCGGGAGCTTTGGCCCGACCGTGGAGTGGCAGTGGAATCAAAACCCGGTGTACCCCGGTTACGACGACCTGATGGCCACGCCGGCCGTGGGCGACGTCACCGGCGACGGCACGCCCGACGTGGTCTTCACCAGCTTCGCGGGCGGCGCCTACACCAGCGCCGGGACGATCACCGCGATCGACGGTGCCACCGGCGCCACCCACTGGTCGGTGGCCCCCGGCGTGTACGCCAGCGCGGGCGTGGCCCTCGGCGATCTCGACGCCGACGGCCTCCCCGAGGTGTGCACCGCCGGTACCAGCTACGCCGTGGTGTGCCTCGACGGCGCGGGGAACGTGAAGTGGCAGGCGGGCACCGAGATGTCCTACGTCGGCTGTCCCGCCATCGCCGACATCGATGGCGACGGGCTCGCCGAGGTGATCCTCGGTCGCCAGGTGTTCAACGCCGATGGGACCACGCGCTGGGTAGGCGCGGGCGGCGTCGGCTACTCGATGTCCTACGCGGTGGACATGGACGGCGACAAGGGGCTCGAGGTGGTGGCAGGGAGCACCGTCTACGACACTGACGGGAGCGTGCTCTGGACCTCGCCGGTGGGCGACGGCATGACGGCGGTGGGCGACTTCAACGGCGACGGCGGGGCCGACCTGGTGGTGGTGGTCGGCGGGACCATCTCGCTCGTGCGCGACGGGGCCCTGGTGTGGAGCACCGCCACCCCCGGTGGCGGCGGCGGCCCCCCCACGGTGGCCGACTTCGACGCCGACGACGAGCCGGAGATCGGCGTGGCAGGCGCCTATTACTACAGCGTGATCGAGACCGATGGCAGCGTGCGCTGGTCGATGCCGGTGCAGGACTACTCCTCGTCGGTGACCGGTTCGAGCGTTTTCGACTTCGAGGGCGACGGCGCCAGCGAGGTCGTGTACGCCGACGAGGTGACGCTCTGGGTGTACGACGGCAGCACCGGCGCGGTGGAGCTGGCCCTCGACGGCCATGCGAGCGGCACGCTGTATGAGTACCCGCTCATCGTCGACGTGGACAACGACGGTTCGAGCGAGATTGTCCTCGCGTCGAACAACTACACCTTCGACGGCTACAACGGCATCACCGTGATCGGCGACGCGAGTAGCTCCTGGGTGGCCTCGCGCCCCACCTGGAACCAGTTCGCCTACCATATTACCAATATCAACGACGATCTCTCCGTCCCGGCCCGCCAGGAGAAGAACTGGCTCTCGTGGAACAACTTCCGCGCGGGCGGCACGCCGGAGGGACCGAGCGACTGGCTGGCGAACCTGGTTCCCGGCGAGCTGGATGTTTGTGTCGACGAGTGCGGTGGCAGCGTGACGGTGTGGCCCACGGTGGAGAACAACGGGCAACTATCGGCTGACAACGTGCTTGTTGAGCTGGTGGGCGACAGCGGCGTGGTCATCGCGTCCACCACGGTGGCCCGGGTGGAGGCCGGCGAGGTGGCCGTGGCCGAGCCGATCACGCTGACGGAGGCGGAGTGGGGGGCGGCGCCGATCCGGGTTCGCGTGGACGGGTCGAACATCGTGGAGGAGTGCGACGAGAGTGACAACATGAGCAACGGCGGCAAGTGGCCGTGCCCCTGACGCCACTCGCGAGCTAGAACCCCGGCCCATGTCCTACACCCCGCAGGGCTTCTACGGCCGATTGGCGCGCTGGGCGATCCGCAACAAGCTCGCCGTGATCGGCATCCTCGTGGCGGTGTCGGCGGTGGCCGGCTTCTTCGCCTCGAAGGTGAAGGTCGACAGCGACATCCTGCACCTGATGCCGGAAGACGAGCCCTCCACCCAGGCGCTCGCCCAGCTCGACGCGGAAGAAGGCGGCGTCAACGTGCTGACCATCGCCGCCGAGGCCGACGACGCGGCCACGCGCGATGCCTTCATGGCCGACCTCCAGGCGCGCATGGAGGCCTTGCCAGAAACCGACTACGTGCTGTACCAGCTTGACGAGGAAACAACCTTCAAGCTGGGGCTCTTGCAGCTCCCCGTGGAAGACCTCGCCACGGTGCGCGACCGCGTGAAGGCCGCGCTCACGCTCGGGCCCACGCTCGCCAACCCCTTCGTGGCCGCCCGCGTGCTCGACCTCGGGCCCATCACCGAGAAGCTGAGCGCCGGTGGGAGCGATCTCAAGCTCGTGTCGAAGAGCGGGGTGGCGCGGATGATGGTGCGGCCCAAGGGGTCGGCCCACGACATCCCCTTCGCACGCCAGTTCATGGCGAAGGTGTACAAGGAACTCGACGCGACGAAGGCGGCACATCCGGCCGCGAAGGTGCTCTGGATCGGGGGCGCCTACCGTCACAACGTCGAGGACTACGAGTCGATCCTCAAGGACATCGTGTGGACCACGGGCGCGTCGCTTGGGCTGGTCCTGGTCATCATCGCTGCCGCGTTCCGCACGCCGCGGGCGCTGGCGATCATCTTCGTTCCCCTGTTGTTGTCGAACCTCTGGACGGTCGGCGTGGCGGGCGCCACCGTGGGCGGCCTCAACACCTTCACGAGCTTCGTCAACGCCGTGCTCATCGGCCTGGGCGTGGAGTTCGGCGTTCATCTCTACGCGCGGGTGCGGGAGCTCATCGACGAGGGCGAGGCGCTCGACAACGCGGTTGTGAAGGCCTGGGACCTCGTGGGTGGCGCCTGCACCAGTGCCTGCCTCACGGCGGCGGCCGGTTTCGCGGCCTTGCTGGCGGCGCACTTCGCGGGCTTCCGACAGCTCGGGTGGCTGTTGTCACTCGGGCTCCTGCTCACGCTGGTGGCCGAGCTGGTGCTGATGCCGGTGCTGGTGATGTGGCTCGACAAGGCGGTGGCTCGACCGCCCGCCAAGCGTGGCCGCGTCTTCGGGCGCAAGTTCCCGGCGGTCTACCGCCTCGCGCCGATGGCCCTCACGCTCCTGGCCGGCTTCACGGTGGTGGCGGCCTTGTTCGTGCGCGACGTGCAGTTCGAGTACGACCTCTCCGAGCTTCGCCGCTCCGGACTCGCCTGGGCCGACTTGTCCGAGAAGGAGCAGGAGCTCGCGGCCGAGAGCTACGCGCCGCTGGTGGTGAGCTACCCCGACGAGGCGGCGCTTGACGAGGCCTACCATCGCCTCAAGAAGAAGGTTGACAGCGGCAAGTTGCCCGAGGTCGCATCGGTCCTCTCGGTGCGGACCATCCTCCCGCGCGACCAGACCGAGCGGGTGGAGGTGCTCAAGGAGATCGCGGCGCTCACCGCTGATCCAATGGTGGCCTTCCTGCCCTTGGCGGTGCGGAACAACCTGCAAAAGGTGGCCGACGCGGGCCCTCACGAGGTGCAGGCCAGCGAGCTGCCGCGCTCGGTGCAGCACGTGCTGGGCGCCCTCGACGGCAAACACCGTCTCTTGCTCGTGCCCGCCGGCAACATGTGGGACATGCGCGACGCCTACCACCTCACGGAGACGATGGAGAAGGAGCTGCCGGGCGAGGTGGTGGCGAGCGAGTACGTGACGCTCGGCGTGCTGTTCCGCCTCATGAAGCGCGACGCGCCGATCATCGCGGGCGTGGCCTTCATCCTGGTGCTGGCCTTCACCTGGCTCGACCTGCGCAAGCTGCGCCCGACGGCGGGTGCCATGGCGGTGCTCGTGGCCGGCGTGGCCTGGTGGGCGGCGCTCCTGGTGATGGCCGACATCAAGCTCTCGATGGTCAACTTCGTCGGCATCCCCATCGTGCTCGGCATCGGCATCGACGTGATGATCCACCTCATCCACCGCATGGACGAGGAGGGCCCGGGCGGGCTCATCAAGAGCCTCGCCACCACCGGCTGGGCGAGCGCGCTCGGCACCAGCACCACCGTGGTGGCCTTCGCGGCGCTGTCGCTCGGGAGCTCCCAGGGCATCCGTTCGCTTGGCTTGCTGGTGTTGCTCGGCGAGGTGGCGGTGACCGTGGCCGGCTTCGTGCTCGTGCCACTCGGCTTCGCGACGAAGTGGTCGCTGCGCGGGGAGCACCCGTCGGGGGACGGCGAGGAGGAGTGAGGGGACCGGTGGACTCGTTTTTTGCCTCTAGGCGAAAAGATGAGCACGATTTTTTGCCTTGAGGCGAGGGAATGGGTTGAGCGTCACCCGCAACACGGCGCCGTTGATCGTGGCCTTCCAGCAGGTGGGAGAGCCGGAGGGGCCGCGACTCATGCGGAACGGGTTCGGCGGCTGCGCGGGGGACGGCGACGAAGCGTGATTGCGGGTCCCCGTTCGGCGATAGGAAGGTAATATAGATTACTAAAAACGAAACCTCCCCCCCCCCCCCCCCGTTGTCGCGACCGGGCATGCACGGTACAGTCGGGACGCTGGATCGACTCCAGCACCAACAACCGGAGAAGACCGTGCCCATGCCCGCGTCGCGCAAGACCTACGTGTTCGAGTTGCCCCTCATGTTTCTCGCGAGCAAGGGGGGAGGCACAACCTGGACCTACATCGACATCCCCGTGCCCGGACTCGAGGCCCTGGGTGCATACTTGGCCAGCATGACCGCGCACGCGAACACCACGGGACGCACGGCGTACGCCGAGTGGAAGGTGGTGTTCTGGTGGAGCGTCGATGGCAAGACCTGGAACCCGCCGAGCGCGCCGGTCGATCTCTTCGCGGCGATCGCCACCGACGGGCAGGCGATCCAGACGCCGTTCACCGATGCCTCGAAGCTTGGCATCCACCTGCGCTTCGCCTACGCCATCCGGGCCTCTCAGGGCGTCGCGGTGGAGTCGGTGATGGCCGGTGGCACCCTCGTCGGCGACGTGCGGAGCTAGACGTCGGTGCAGCGCGCGGCACCGGACTGCGGTTGTGGGGGCGGCTGCGGGTGCGGACCAGCCCCGCTGGGCGTCCGCCAGACGGGGGCCCGTCCGGGTGCGGCGCGGCTGCTCCCGCTGCCCGCCCTGCTGGTGGAGTCGAAGCGCGGGCCCGGTTCTCGCACCCGAACCGGGAGCCGGTCGCAGGGGGAGAGCGCGAGCGTGGTCGGGTCCCACTCCTGCGGCACGTGCCGCCTGCTCGCGAACCCCGGGGTCGCCGCGTCGCTGCGCGGACGACCTGAGCTGCAACGACCGTGGCCGAACCAGTCGCGGGGCGACTTCGTCGAGGCGGCCGCGTGGATGGAAGCTGAGATGCCGACCGCGCCCGGCCGCGCCTCTGCCCAGCCCGGGTCGATCGCGGTTCCGTACGTCCCCGAGGAAGACCCGACGCGGCCCTGGTCGCCCTACACGCGGATGCCCCCGGCAGCGCAAGGCGTCCCAGAATGGCCCGGCACCCGGGAGTTTCCCGACGAGGTGACCAACATCACCACCTGCGAGGAGCGGAAGATCGCCATCGACGCCGAGGAGGTGAGCAGGCTGCGCGACCGGTGCCGGATCGACCTCGGGCCGCATGCCGACAACGGGGGCAGCGACCTGCGCTACACCGTCATCCCGGGCTACGAGCCGAGCACCAGCAAGGGTGACATGTTCTGGGATTTTCTCCCTGGCTACATGAGCGCGAAGACGACGGAATGGGACGTGCTCGCGCGCAACATCAAGGGCAACTACCAGTCGAAAACCAAGGGTTGTTTCTGGGACGATGGAGGCGGTTTCATGTACCGCGCGGTGCTTCACGCCCTCGCGCTGCTCGCGTCGGCGCCGAAGATCGACCAGCTCGGGAGCACCAACGAGGAGCTGTACGCTGGGCTTCGAAAGGCGGTCCGGAACGGGGACTTGCCGTTGTACCTCAGCGAGTGGGGGTTCGATGGGCGCTCGGTGTTGATGGTGGACGAGCAGGGACGGGTGGCAATCGGCATTGACTCGGAGCCGGCGTGGGTGGCGATCACCACCGCAGAGATCTCACTGTCCACCTTCACGCGGGGATTCGCTGCGGCTGCGGACTACTACTTCTGGTGGGCTTGGCGCCTCCACTCGGCGTGGCGCGAGACCGGCGTCGAGCTCGCACGGATCGCGGGGATCACCTGCGCGCGTCTCGCACTGGCGGCGGTGGCCGACATCGCTGCGGTGATCGCCCACGAGTGGGTGCACCTGCAAGGCTACTGGCCGGGCCACTGTCGCGGCATCCCCCCCGCCAACGCTACGGATCTCACCGCGCTCGCGGGCGGTCTCGCCGCCGGGGAGTCGGTGGTGGCGGCGTTTACCTGGCTCGGCGGACTCGCGGTGCTCGGGGCTTTCACAGAGGAGGGGTACCACTGTCGGCACGACATCATCCAGTATGGCACCGTGGCCCATCTGATGGCGAGCTTCGGATTGCCCTTCCCGCCGCAGTGGGACTTTGCTGTCACTAACGAGACTGAGACGGAGCAACTTCGCCAGCTCATCGACCTGCCCATCGACGACCAGCAGTACGACATCGCTTGGTCGGCCATCGACTTCGTCAACTTTGGCTATAACCTGTTGAACGGTCGCGATTCCATTCCTCATTCCGGCAGCCACAGTTGGTATGACACGGTCTGGGGTTTCTCTGCTGTGCTGTCAAGCGACGGTTGCAGTTCGGTCGAATTTGAGGTGACGGCAAATTGGAATATCGGTGGAGGCCAACCAACGCGGTTTCGTTGGACCGTACCCGACGCCTGCCGGGACGGGGGTTCTGGTCAGGTTCACCGGGCGGTCTACGGATGAGGACGCCGTCACGAAGTCGGGTCGGTCGCGGAGCGTCGGTGACGGGTGCCGCGGCGGTCATGCTCCTGCTTGCCGGCTGCACCCGATCGGTGGGCGCAAAGGATCTGTGCGAGGCCATCGACGCCTACGAGGCGGGCGACGAGAAGGCCGCGTTCCTGGATTGCGGTACCGGCGGCGAGGTGCTTCACGATTGCGACCCGGACGTGACCGGCAAGTCGGTGAGCCACGAAGCACTCATGGCTCTCCTGGACGATTGTCCTGATAGCGACCGGGTCGCCAACAAGCTCTTGGACTACGAGTGCCCGGAAGACGACAGTCGCGTTCTATGGGTGTACGGTGGCAGCTGCGAGCTGCCTTGGTAAGCGCTGCATCTGGGGCAGGCATCACGGTTCAGCTGGGCTTCGCCCCGGCGGACGGCTGTGCCTCTCAACCCTTCTACCGCACCGCAAACTGGGATTCGGGCGGAGGAACGGGTGTCCGGTTCCGCTGGACCGTGCCGGACGCGTGTCGTGACGGCGGCACCGGGCAGACCCATACCGCGAGCTTCGGATGACGCCCCCGCCTAGCATCCTCCGAGTGTCATGGACGGCGCAGCGTGGCATCATTCTGGGGATCCTCCTCACCGAGGGCTGCACGCGCACCATCGCCGACGAGGAGCTGTGCGACCTCGTGGAGTCCTACGAGACCGGAGCTCCGTTGGACGCGTACGTCGACTGTGGCGGCGCAGGCGAGGACATCAGCGAGTGCCAGGAGGGACGAACCGGACGCCGGGCGAGCACCGGCGCCATCGAGGCGGCGTTCGCGGCGTGCAATCCGTCCCCGGCTCCTCATCCAGGAAGCAGCGTGATCTATTCCCAGTCACCCTGCGAACACGACTCCGGCGTCGTGTTGTACGGCATGGGCGGCTCCTGCGAGGTTCCGAGCGCCTGGTGACCGTCTGCGCCGCGACCCACCCACTCAGGGCAACCCGACCTTCACCCGCCCCACGCCCGCCGGCGTGACACACTTCCCGTCCTTGCCATCGCCGTCCACCAGGTACACCACCTCGCCGTCGAGCGGCAATATCGACTCGGTCGACGCGGGTAGTGTCACG
>SXON01000143.1 GCA_005778355.1 Pseudomonadota bacterium
CAGGGGGGCTTCCAGTGCTGCGCGACAGAGGAGGGCGAAGCGGAACAAGTTGTCGCCGTACACGCCTTGATCGTCGCCGTAAATGCCCGGGCGCCGGAAGCTGACATGGTCGACGAAGACGTGGTGCACGCCGTCGCGGAGGAGGTGGAAGTAGGCCACCTCGTGACGCGAACCGAAGAGGTGGAACTGCGCCCGCGCACCGGTGTCCCACGCGCCCTCGTAGGCCTTGTAGCGTGGCGCCACCGCCATCACCCGGTGACCGCGCGTCGCGAGCGCTTTGGGCAGCGCGCCACACACGTCGCCCAGGCCACCGGTCTTCGACCAGGGCGCCAGCTCCGCCGATACCTGCACGATGTTCATGGGCTAGCCGCTGACGCTGACGGTGGGCTGGGTGCCGCGGTCGGAGGCGAGCACGGTGAGCAGGTTGACAATCGCACGGCCGCGCTCAGACTCCGGGATCGTATGGCCTTGTTCCTCGAGTTTCTTGATGGCGTCGCCCGCGATGCTCACCGCGCCCTCCACGATGACCCGGCGCGCGGCGAGGAGCGACTCCGCCTGCTGTTTCACCAGCATGATCCCAGCGATCTCAGGGGCGTAGGCGAGTTGCGTAATCGCGATGTCGGCCACCACGATGCCAGCCTGGGCAGCGAAGGGGGCGATGCGTTGTTTGAGCTCGAGGGAGATCGTGTCCTGGTGCCCGCGGAGGCAGTCGGCGCCGGTGTCGGACTCGTAGGGGTACTTCGCGGCCACCTCGCGCAGGCCCACCTCCACGCGGTTCTTGAGGAAGCCAAAGAAGTCTTCCACGGCGAGAAGCGCCTTCTCCGGCTCCTCCACCGCCCAGGTGACGACTGCGCCGATCTCGATGGGACGGCCGCCCGCCTCGTTCACCTTCAGGTGCGGCGTCTCGAAGGTCTGCGTGCGCAGGGAGAGCTTGCGTTGGGCGAGGAAGGGGTTGAAGTAGTGGAATCCATCGCGCGTGTAGGTGCCCGCGTAGGAGCCAAAAAACAGGCCGATCACCGCCTGGTTGGGCTCGAGGATCGTGAATCCTTTGAGGCCGTAGAGCCAACTGAGCGCGCACAGGCCGGTGCCGAGCACGCCGATCACGCCAAGGATGGGCTCGAATTGGACCATCCCGGCGGAGAAGATGCCGCCCGCGCCGACCCCCAGCCCGAGCAGCAGGTACACCGGCAAGACGAGCAGGCCGGGAAAGCGGACGATGCGACGCGGTTCGATCTCGAGCTGAGCCATGCGCGAGCCTAAGCGCGCAGGGCCCGCGCGGCGAACTCCGGGAACACGCCGACGATCGGGTAGCCGAGGGCCGGTAGCAGCGAGGGCTGCTGCAGTCGCGGGCGCAGCACCAGGCGCCAGGGTTCACCGTCTTCCAGCGTCACGTCGATGGCTGGCCCGCCGAGCTGTCGCGACAGGCGCGAGCACACGTCATGGAGGAGCGCCGAGCTTTCCTCGTGCACGTTGCTGGCCACGAAGTGAGCGGCGCCCTGGCGGGGGAGGATCCATGTCTCGAAGGCCGCGCGCGGCGCCCAGGCGGCGAGCGCCACCACCGACTCGCCGAGCTGCACCACCCGCGCGCCCTGGGCCAGCTCCGCGTCGCGCCAGCGCGCGGGGGCCGAGGGGGGAAGATCAAAGGGAAAGGCAAAGAGTTGCCAGCCGTCGTGACCGGCGGGCGTGACGGCCTGGGCGAGCGCGAAGCCACGAAGGCGACTGTCGCGACGCAGGTCGACCATGCGCTCGGCGGCGAGGCGGAGCACGTCGGCCTGTCCCCCGCCGTGGGGGCCGAGGATGAGCTCGTGGGCGCCCACCGCGTCGCGCTTCACCGCGAGGCCGGGCACCGGAGCGGCGGTTCCCTCCACGCCGAGCGCGGGGACGGGGTGAGGAACGGCGCGGGCCTCGCCGCGGGTGGCGATCACCGGGCCACGGTCGCCGCAGGCCCAGCAGCTCGTGGCCTCCACGGCGGGGAGGGGGCGCTCGGGCCAGCCGTCGTTGAGCACCACGGTGGTGCCTGTCACCGGGCAGGTGCGGATCTCTCGCATCGGTCGCTCGTAACGGGGAGGACGTTACACCGGCGGCGTGAAACTCGACCCGCTCGCCCTCCTCGGCACCGCGATCAACCACCTCAAGGCCAACCCCGAGGGGCACGTGATCATCGCGGTCACCCAGTTCGTGCTCGTCAACATGATGACCTTCGCGTTCATCTTCTGTGGCATGTGCGGTGGCCTTTTCCTCGCGGTGCCCGCCTCGATCGCCGCGGCCGGGTCGGGCGGCTCCCCGGAAGACGCCGAGGCGCTCATCGCGCTCTCGTCGCTCGTGGTCTACCCGCTCATCTTCGGCGCGATGATGCTCATCTTGCCCATCGTGATGATGCTCTATGTTGGCTACCAGTGCGCGACGCTCGACGAGGTCGACGGCAAGGAGAAGGTGAACCTCGCCAAGGTCGGCAGCGTGCTGGTGAGCGCGGTGGGCGCCATCATCGCCATCACGCTCTTGCAGTGCGGCGCCAGCCTCGTGGGGGTGATGCTCTGTTATGTTGGGGTGTTCATCACCGCCCTGCCCTTCAAGTGGGCGCATCTCATTCGCTACGACCGCAAGGTGGGCACCATGGACGCGCTGGGCCTCGCGTGGGACGGTTTCATGGCCAATCCAACGGCGCACTTCGCGGCGATGGCGGTGGAGGTGGTGCTCTCGATGGTGCTGGCCTACATCCCGCTCATCGGCCCGATGATCATGTGGCCCGTGCTCGCGATCTTCGACGCGATGGCCTACCGCGAGGTGTACCCGCAGGCAGCGCCCACGCCGCAGCCCATCGGGTCCTGACCCATCTGCGGCCCCTGTGGCGTGGGGACGCCGGAAGGGGGAGAGCTGGGTTGGCTGCGGGTTACCGAACCCGCAGGCAACCGGAGGCCGACGGCTTGCCGGCGGCCGGAGGGCACCCAGCGGTAGGGGGGAACCGCGCAGGGGTTCCCCCCTTTGGCCAAATTACGTCCACCACTCCAGCTTGAGTTGGCTGAAACAGCTGTCGTGTAGCTGCATGTCGCGTAGCTCCGAGGCGGCCAACTCGTCGTCGGGCTCGCCCTGGGCGCGGGCGTCGGCGAGGTTGCAGGCGCGATCGAAGCGCGAGAGGTGCTCGCCGAAGCGGCGGTACCCGTAGTCCACCGCGCCGCGGGTGTGAATCACGAACTGCCAGTCGGAGGCCTGCACCAGCAACAACTCGCGCGCGGCGGCGCGCAGGGCCTCGGCCACGCCCTCGTCGTGGCGCCAGTCGAGGCGGTGGATCGCGTCGAGGAACCGGTCTTCCGCGCCGTGCTCGGCCTCCCAGGTCCACCTCGTCTCGTCGTTGAGCCACACGCGATGGTCGCCCCCCGCGCCCCAGGTGCCCTCGGGGAGGGTGACCACCTTGTCGGCCGGCCACTGGTTGAGGTGGGTGGACACCGTGCAGGGCCGCACTACCGGGTCGTTCGACAAGGCCGCCATCACCTCGCGGATGAAGGCCGGGCCCTCGTGCCACCAGTGACCAAACAACTCGGCGTCGAAGGGGGCGACGACCACCCCGTGACGCCCGGTGCGCTCGTGGTGGCGTTTCACAAGCGAGCGCACCGTGGCCACGAAGTGTTGGGCGTGGGCGAAGAGCGCGCCCTGCGTGTCGTCGGGCACGTAGGGCTCCTTGTCGCCGAGGCCCTTGCCGGGGCCGGTGACGCGCCAGTAGCGCAGCCCGTCGCGACCGTGTCGCTTGTGGAACTCGAGGTAGCGACCGTCGCCGGGGTAGCCCACCTCGCCACTCCACACTTGCTCGGAGAGCTCAGGATGGCGCGCGAGCGCCACCAGCCGCCCGGGGCCGCCGTCGCTCGACACCCAGTGGGGCTCGAGCACGTTGCGCCAGCCTCGCGTGTCGTCCCAGGTCGCTTGTTTCCAGTCCACCTTGGTGAAGCCCTGTGGCGACTGGGTGCCTTCGCTCCGCGCGCCGGCGAAGAGGTGTGCGTCGACGAAGAAGAAGCCCACGCCCTCGTGCGCGAAGACCTCCTCGACCCCCGCCCGGAGGCTCTGTGCGCTTTCCCCTACGGGCGCGGTCCACGGCCCGCCGGGGCGATACGCACACTCGGGCAACCACGCGCCCCGCGGCGAGAAACCCAGCCGCTGGCGACTGGTAGAAACCCCCGCGCGAACCTGGGCGCGGGCGCAGGCGTCGTGCTTGATGAGCGGCATGAAGCCGTGTGTCGCGTTCGAGGTGAGCAGCTCGAGGTGCCCGCGGCTATGGGCAGCGGCGAAGGCGGCGGGGATGTCGCGGCCGATGGCCTCGAACTGCTCGACCAGGGCACGGTGATGTGCACCGGCGCGCTCGGCCAGGAAGGCGAGGTGCACCTCTCCGCGCTCGACGAACTCCTTCTCGTCGCGACCAGCCCGCTCCACTTGCTCCTGGAGCCAGCGCGGGAAACGCGTCGTGAAGCGAGGGTGCGCGAGCTGCTCGAGCAAGACCGGCGTGAGCCCGAGCGTGATGGGCACGCCACCCTGCTCAACCAGGGCCAGGAGCGGCAGGTACGTCTCCGCCGCGGCCTCGAAGAGCCACACCTCGCCGTGGGGCCAGTTGCCATGGTGCAGCACCCAGGGCAGGTGCCCGTGGAGGACGAGGCAGAAGCTGCCGAGGGCCATGGCCGCGGGGCTATCCCGGTGGCCCCTCGCGCGAGTGGGTGCTATCGTGCCACCGTGCATGGTTTACTCGCGACATGGGGGCTCTTGGTCGGTTGCCCAGCCGAGGTTGACGGCGACGCTGATGGCTATGCCGCGGAGGTGGACTGCGACGACACCCGCGCCGACGTGCACCCGGGGGCTGCAGAGTCATGCGACGGTCGCGACGAGGACTGTGACGGGGTGGTGGATGACATGGCTGTCGATGCCAGCGAGTGGTTCCTCGACGGCGACGCGGACGGTGCCGGCGGGGATGTCGCGACCACGGCGTGCGTGGCGCCGGATGGGTACACCAGCGTGGACGGGGATTGTGACGATGCCGACGGGACACGGGTGCCCGGCGCGGTGGAGCTTTGCGACGGGATCGACAACGACTGCGAAGGCGACATCGACGAGGCCTGCGGGAGTTCGGAGCTTGGGGAGGTTGGGGTGTCGGAACTGCAGGTGAGGTTCACGAACACTTGCGACACGGGGGGCAGCTGGACGATCGCCGAGCTGTTCGATGTCCATGGCGACGGGGTGGCCGACCTGGTCGCGTCGCTCCCTTGCGAACCCTGGCCGCTGGTCGTCGTCCCTGGGCGGTTTGCGGCCGAGACCGACGTCGCGGCGGGCGAGGTGCTCTACGCCGGCGCGGCAGGGACCGGCGTGCAAGATGTCGATGGCGGCTTCGATCTCGATGGCGACGGCACGGGAGACTGGGCCGTCGCCGAGTCGGACGCCACCACCGGTGAGGCCTGGGTGCGGGTGTTTGCGGGTGGCAGCGGCTACCAGGCAACGTCCGACGCGGCACTGGTGACCGTGGACATGCCCGAGCGGTGGTACGACGGCTGGTCGCTCACCGGGTTTCGCCCGGTGTTGCTCGCCGCCGAGACCGCCCAGATCGTGATCGACGCTCGCTACTCCGGCGAACATGACGTCGAGTATGTGCTCGCTGGCGACACCACGGACGCCAGCGTCGCCGCCGCTGACTTCTCCGTGCTCTCGCCCCGGTACTGGCCCGAGGTAGCGGCGGCGGGCGGCGACCTCGATGGCGACGGCACGCCCGACGTCATCACCGTTTCCGACGACTCGGTGGCCTACTTTCCCGGCCCCTTCGCCAACGACGCCTCCTGGATCGACCCCGCCGCCGAGGTGGTGATTGACGAGGGGGTACGCGGATGGCCCGGCGACTGGAAGCCCACTGACCTTACCGGCGACGGTCGCGACGACTTCGTCTCCCTGCTGTACGCCGGCGAGGACCGGATTGTCGTGCGCTCCACTTGGGACGGGAGCTTCGCCTTCGACACGACGATTCTGAACGTGTCGGCATCGCTCGTCGATCCCTGGACTGTCTTGCCCCTCGAGCACGACGGCGACGGTGCCTTCGACCTTGCCCTCGCCGGGGACGCCGACAACCCGCGGACCGAGTGCGGGGCCGCCGTCGTGGAGTTCGGCCCCTTCGACGGCCTTCGCGAGGCGGGCGGTGGCACGGTCGTGCGGGGCGAGAGCTACGACGCCGAGGTGGGCGGTGCCCTCTCAGCGGGCGACACCAACGCCGACGGCTTCGAGGACGTGCTCATCGGCGGCCGTCCCAACGCAGAGGACGGCAGCTTCGCCTGGCTCCTCCTCGGCGGCCCCTGATGCTCCTCCTCCTGCTCGCTTGCGACGCGCGCGTCCCGGTCGACCCCGACGGCGACGGCTTTGACTCCACCGAGGACTGCAACAACCTCGACGCCACCGTGTTTCCCGGCGCGGTCGAGCCCTGCGATGGGATCGACAACGACTGCGATGGCGAGGTGGACGAGGCCACCACGGATGCCCCGCTCGCCTACCGTGACGCTGATCGCGACGGCGAGGGCGACGACACGACCGCTGTCGCGACATGCACGCTGGCGGCTGGCTGGTCGCGCGAGGGGGGCGACTGCAACGACGCCGACGGCACGATCTCTCCCGACCTGGGCGAGTCCTGCAACGGCGTGGATGACGACTGCAACGGCGTGGTCGACGATGCCTGCCACGGGGCGCCCACCGGCGAGGTCGGCGTGGACGTGGCCGACCTCACCGTGCTGGCCCCCTGCGATCACTCGGCGGCACGCGACACCCTCGCCATCGGCGATGTGAACGGTGACGCCCTGGCCGACCTCGTGGCGCTCGAGCCCTACTGCGCGGAAGAACCCGTGATCGCCGCGTTTCTCGGCCCGCTCGATCCGGTCGCCGATTTCTGGGGCCCCGACATCGCCGTGCCCGTCGAACTCGCCCCCATGATCTATGGGACTTCACCCAGCGCATTGCGACTCGATCTCGGCCCCGACGTTGATGGCGACAGCATCGCCGACCTTGCGGTGGCGGCGGGCACCGGGAGTGACAACCAGCCGTTCCGAGCGAGCCTCCTCCCGGGTCCGCTGGACGCGGCGCTGATGCCGACGGTCGAGGTGGAGTTCGTGGAAGCCGACGACTGGACGCAGCTGCTCGACATCGACGCCACGCTCCTGGCGGGCGAGCCGGGCGTCTTGGTGGTCACACTGGAGGCGAACCCGGTGGGCGACGTGTCGACGGCGGTGGTGAGCTACGTGGCTGATGCCTCCGCAGCGGGGCTCCTCGACGTGTCGTCCCTCGGCACCCTCGCCGACAACGTGGACGGTGCCGCGCTCCTCACGGCCACGCGCCGCGCTGGCGATCTCGATGGTGACGGGATCGCGGACCTCGCCCGAGTCTTGCCCTCCGGGATCGAGCTCTTCATGGGTCCGATCCCGCCCGCGCAAGTGGGCACACCCGCCGACGGGCTGCTCCGCGCGCGAGGCGATGTTGGACTGCTCAGGACGATCAGCTGCGAGCCGGGCGACCTCGACGGCGACGGCACCGACGATCTCGCGGTGGGCGGGCTTGCCAGCGACGCGAGCGAGGGGGGCGTGTTTCGCACGCGATCTGAGGGTGGCGCCATGGCGATGGATGAGTCACCGGTGCTGCGACTGCCCGAGGACGCCGAGTGGCTGCTTGCGATGCGCCTCCTCGACGCTGACGGCGACGGCGTTCTCGACGTGGCCACCGGAGATGCGTACTACGGCCCTGATCGCGAGAACTGGGGCCGGGCGTGCCTCGACTACGGGCCCTTCGAGGGGCGTCGGGTGGCCTGCGACGACGGTCTCGTTGTTGCCGGGGACGAGGAGTACGACGACCTCGGGCGCGGGCTCAGCGCCGGCGACACCAACGGCGATGGCTTCGATGACCTCTTGATCACCGGCCCATGGGAGGGCGAGGCCGACCCCATCGCCTTCGCCTTCCTGGGCGGGCCCTGAGGGGTCACTCTGCGTGGCCCGCCACGGTGACGGGAGGCGCCACGACTGGCGCCGGGCGCCAAGGCTACGCGCCCGGGACCCGTCGTCGTGAGCGCAGATGTCCTGCGTGTCGCGCGTCGTGAGCGGAGACTGTCTGAAATGGAATCGTCGTGAGCACAAGCAGGCTGGAGCGGACCGCGAGCGGTTCCGCAGCATCTAGGCGGTCACGATGGTCCACGCAGCATGGGAAAAGCGTAGGTTGGCTGGTTGAGGCGTGGTGCGCCGGCCGCCGGCGTGGACCCGATGGCGCGCCCGAGTGTCACCTCGAATCGCCTGTGCTCACGACGATTCCGATCCGAGTATCAATTACTTACGACGCACCCGCCCGGCCCGGCCCTTCGCAGGTCGGCCATGGGCGTCGACGCGCGCGGCGCCCCTCGGTGGCGGCGAAAGCCACAGCAGCGGGCAAGCGCGATTCGCCAGCCGCGACGCGTAGAAGCCAGCCACGCTTCGATCGACGACGAGAACGCCGCGTAGCTCAGCAGCCCCCTACGCCTCGAGCGACAACGCGATCTCCACCCGTCGCTTCTCCTGCCCCCAGAGTTCCATCGGCCACCAGAAGTACAGGGCCGTCCCCTGGTAAAGCGCCGCCACCCCGCGCGGGGAACGTGACACCGTCTCAATCGGGAAGTGCCACAGCCGCGCGGGCTGGCGCGGGGAGAGCGTGAGCCGGTAGCCGCGCGAGAGATCGACGAGGGAGATCTCGGTGAGTTCGTCGAGCTCGCCCACCTGGTCGATGGCGATGCGACGGCCGCCGGCCGTTTCGAGGAAGACGTCGTCGCCGGTGGTGCTGTCGAGGTTGATGTCGATGCCCACCGCGAAGCGGGTGCGGATCGGCTCGTGGTAGCGGTTGACCACCTCGTAGCGGGCCTCGACCAGCGGCAGCTCGCGCGAGAAGCTGAAGCGCTTGACGAGGCGCACCAGCCGCAAGGACGCGCCCTCCGTCACGTTGCCGTCTTTCGCCATGGTGACGGAAACCTCGCTGCCGTCGCCATCGTCGACGTTGAGCAGCTGGTAGTCGGCGCCCACGAAGTCGCCGTTCTCGGCGTAGCGACCGGTGCGGAGGTTGTGGAGCGTGGTTTCTGGGCCGAAGAAGTGGTCGACGAAGGCGCCGCGGACGTGGCGATCATAGTGAAGCCGCTCCACGAGACCCGACGCGGCGAACTGCATCGGGCGATCGGCCTCGTCGATGGTGTCTTCGTCGGTGTCGTCTTCGTCGTCGATGATGACCGTGGTGACGTCGGGCGAGTCTTCCACGACCACCGGCAAGTTCTCGCCGCGCAAGACGGCGCCGTGGTGAGGCTCGGGCAGGCGCGTGCGGGTGTTGAGCACGTTGCCGGGCAACGACCAGGAGTCGAGCTCGGTGATGCTGCCGCCGATCGCCGGGGCCACGAACGCGCACAAAGAAGGCGTGCGGACGATGACCTCCTTGCGGCCATCGCCGTCGTGGTCGGACTGCTCCACGATGAGCCGGTCGGCGTCGCCCAGCGCGATGTGCACGCCGTACTCGGCGCGCACGAGGTTGGCGTAGGCCTGGTGGCGGATGTCGCCGGCTTGCGCACCCACGTCGACGCCGTGCACGTAGGCGGCGCCGTTCTGTCCGCGGTAGAGGGCGGCGGTGGCCTCCTCGAGGGCCTCCAGGAGCCCGTCGGCGTCGTCGCCGCGTTTGCCGTCGTCACGCAGCATGGCGCGCAGCCGCGCCACTTCGCGGGACGTGCGCAGCATGCGGCGATGCAGGCGCAAGACTTCAGGCGACGATCCGAGGGTGTTTTCCCATCCGGGGATGCGGATGAACGACGACACACGAGCGAGGGTGGGATCGACGCCGCGGCGGATGTCGGAGATGAGGGTTTGCCACTGCGCGCCGGGTTCGCCGCCGAGCGCGGCCGCGGCCACGGCGGTGGCGGCCGAGGCGGGCGGGAACACGCGCCCGGAGGGACGCACCTTGTCGAGCACATTGCCGAAGTGGACCAGCTTCAGCCAGGCGCTCGCGTCTTCCAGGGCGGCGGAGAAACGACGCGCCCAGGCCTTCTCACCGCTGAAACAGCGCGTGGCGCTGCTGTCGATCGCGGCGCCGAAGTCTTCGCCGCGCACCGACATGGTGACCACGCGACGCCCCCCTCGGGCGTAGGCGCCGAGCCGTTCGACGATCTTCGCGGGTGAGTTGTGCGGCACCATCCGACTCAGCACCGGATCGGCGCCGAACAAGGCGAGGATCGTGCCCTCGCGCTCCGCGAGCCAGTAGCCCTCGCCGCTGGCGCCGGGGCCGAGTTGCGGCACCTCGAGCACGCTGAACTGCAGGCCGAGGCGGCCGAGAACTCGTGGGGCGGCCGGGTCCCAGGCGTAGAACGGGAGCCAAGCGCCGCGCACCCGCACGTCGCAGTGCTGGCGCCACCATCGCTGGTTCACCTGCACCTGCCCCACCGCGTCGCGCTCGGGCAAAGCCGGCAAGACCGCACCGCCGTGCAAGCCGCCGACGATCTCCACGCGGCCGCCCTGGACGAGCTTCGCCAGTTGTTCGAGGCGCTCCGGGGCGTGCAGATCCATCCACTCGAGGATCTGCCCGCTCCAGTGCATCGCTACCCGCAAGCTGGCACGCTCTTCGAGGAGGTCGAGCATCGGGAAGTAGGCCCGGTCGCACGCCCGCCGCACCTCCGGGCCCGTGGTGCCCGGCGGCTGGGTGTTGGCGATGCACAGCACGAGCCCGATGGTCTGCACGGCCGGCGGCGTATCCCGAACGAGGTCGCGGGCCTACCGCAGCCGGAAGCGGGGAGGGGACTCGCTCGGCCAGCGCAAGACGAGCCAGAGGGGCCACAGGCAGAGCACGGTGGCGAAGACGAAGTGACCCAGGTAGCCGAGGCTCGCGGCACAGTAGCCGCTGAGCACGGCCCCCAGTCCCTGGGCGATCACCACCACCGAGGCCTGGACGGTGTAGTCAACCCCGGCCCGGTCGCGACGGCACGCGTCCATCATCGCGGTGAACAGCGCCGCCGTGGCCATGCCCGAGGCGAGATGCTCGGCCACCGACACCGGCACGAGCCACTCGGGGCCGCTGGCGGCGAGGCCGGCGTAGGCGAACATCGTCAGGACCTGTCCCCCGGCGAATAGGGCCAGGGCCGCACGTCGGCCGAGTCGTTGAACAAGGAACCCTCCCACCAACGCACCCGTCATCCCGGCCAGGGAGCCGTAGAAGCCGAGCACGCGGCCGATGGCGCCGATGTCTTGTCCCATGTCCACCAGCATCGGCTTCACCATGCCGGTGCCGAGCGCATCGCCGAGCTTGTAGGCCACGAGGAGCGCCAACCAACGCCCCCCACCGGGCTCGGCGAACCAGCGATGCAGCTGCGCGTTGGCGAAGCTGGGGCGCTCCGCGGGCAGCTCTCGAGCGGTGGGTGGCGCGAACCACAACGGAAGGCTCACCCAGAAGAGGAGCGCGGCGGCGACCATGAAGGTGCGCGACCAGCCGAGCGAGGCGAAGGCGGTGAGCAAGACGCCGCCTCCGACCACCATCCCGAGCCGGTAGCCTGCCACCTGGACGCCGTTGCCGAGGCCGCGATCGCGCTCGTCGAGCAGCTCCACCGCGTAGCCGTCGGTGGCGATGTCTTGCGTGGCGGCCACGAGGTTGCAGAGGAAGACCACGAGCACCAGGGGTCCGATGCTCCCGGGGGCGACCTGGGACAGGGCCAGGAGGAACGCGGCCGCCGCGAGGTTGAGCGGCAAGATCACCCGGCGACGGTGGCCGGGGACGCGGTCGATCAAGGGCGCCCAGAGGAACTTCAGCGCCCACGGCAGGGCGAGTAGATTGGAGAGGCCGATGTGCGCCAGCGAGACGCCCGCCTCGCGCAGGAATACCGGCAGCGCCTGGGTGAAGAGGCCGAAGGGCAGTCCCTGGGCGAAGTACAGGCTGAGGAGCAGGCCCACCCGCGCCGGGCGGTTCACTCGGGTCGCTCCACCGGCGGCGGCAAGAGGTAGTGCCCGCCCTCGGGCCAGCGCCGACCATCGGGGGCAACAAGCTGAACGCGCACCGGGGTTCGGTCATGCTCGGTCGCGACACGAGGTCCGCCGACCTCCCGACCTCCGACGAGGAGGCTCCAGCCGGGTGCGTCGAGGTCGAGGTGGAGTATCCGCCCTGCCCAGCCGTAGCGGAGCCGCGAGGGAAAACCCGGGGAAGGCGCCATGCTCCCGGCGGTGACGTCGAGCTGCCCGGCGGCGCTCCAGGCGAAGTGATCGTCGCGACCGGGATCCACGTCGCCCACGGGGGGCCGCACGTGACGGTGGAGGTGCTTGATCGGCCGGTCGAGCGAGGGTGGATATGCCACGCCGAGGGCGGCGTACACCGCGCGAAGGTGGGCGCGGAAGAGCACGTCGAACTCGCCCGCGAAGGGGGTGTCGAAGTCGTCGCCGTACCACCAGGTCCAATCGCTGGCCTCGGCCCGCCACATGGCCTCGCGCGCTTCTCGGGGCGCGTCGTCACCGAGGAGCGCCCGGGCGGCCGCGAGCTGGCGCCAGGCCTCGCGGTCTTCCTCGTGACCCATCCAGATGCGGAAGTTGGCGTCGATCCATGAGCCGGTGTGGAGTCGCGACACGCGTCCGGTAGGATCGCGAGCGGTCTCGCCGCAGGTGCGGGTGGGCACTCGCGCGAACAAGGCACGGAGGAAGCTGGCGCCGGCGTCGCGGTAACTCTCCCAGGGATTCTCGCCGTCGAGCACCAGCACCCCGCCCTCGCCGAGGCCGCTGGCCAACTCCTCCGCGGCCTTCTCGCCGGGCCAGTCGGCATAGGTGAAGCCCACGCGATCGCTGAGCGCGCGGTCGCGGAAGAGGCCCACCAGGGGTCCCACCTGCCAGGCGGGGCCCCGACCGCTGCGGTCGGAGCGCTCGAGCACCCCCTCGTCGGTGGCGAACCACCGGAAGCCGGCCTCGGCGAGCATGCCCACCACCTCGGGCGACACCGAGCCCTCGGAGGGCCAGGCGCCCACCACGTCGTGGCCCACCCAGTTGGATACTCGGTCGCGACCGGCACGGAGCTGGTCGAGCGCGTCCCTCGGGTAGGCGAAGCCCGGGTCGGGGATCTGGCCCATGCATCGCCGGGCGTGGGCGGTGTTGACGAGGAGGGGGAGGATGGGGTGCGCGTACGGCGAGGCGCTCACCTCGGGCAAGGCCGCGTACAAGGGGCGAAGTTCCCGGAGACAGCGGGACTGCGCGGCAAGGATGGTTCCCTTGTCGTCCTCAGAGAAACCACGGGCTTTCTGCCGCAGGGCCAGGAGCTCGGGCATGTCCTCAATCGCCGTGGCGCCAAACCACGCGAGGTTGCACCACGCCTGCACGTCGCGGAGGTCCTGAGCCGTGAACCGGTCGCCTGCGTCGCGACGGCGACGAAGCTCGCCCCAGGCCGGAAACCAGCTGTAGGCGCGCGGCGAGCCGTGGAAACAGTGGTCGAGCACCCAGCGGCGCTCGGCGTCGGAGAGCGCGGCGGCGGGCGTCCGGCAGAGGTCGAGGTGGAGATCGCTGCCGCCTTGCACGTAGCGGTCGACCTGCTCGGTGAGCGTGGCGACGAGGTTGACGGTCACCCGGGCGCCGCTCCCGGTGACGATCCGCGGCACGTCGCGGTAGCCCCGCGTGGCGTGCAGGCGTACCCACGGCATGATCGGCACGCCCGTGGCGGGGTGCCGGTAGTCCGGCTGGTGCATGTGGAGGAGGAGCGTGAGCACCGGCGCTACACCGTACACCACACCTCGGTGACGAAGGCGTCGAGCCCGAGCGCGTCGAGCGCGGCAACCCCCTCGACGGCGCGCAGGTCGCCGGGCTTGTACAGGCCGATCACCGAGCCGTCGCCACCCGCGCCGGAGAACTTGGCGCCGAGGGCCCCGGCGGCGCGGAGCGCGCGCACGGCGCGGTGCAGGCCGGGGGCGCGGAGCTCGGGCAGGCAGGCAGCGAGCTCCTCCTCGTAGATCGACTGGCACACGTCCATCGAGGCCCCGACCGCGCGCAGGTCGCTCGCGGCGAGGGCATCGCGCGCGTGGCGGGCCTGCTCGCCAAAACCTTCCAGCGCACCGCGCACGGCGCCCACGCGGCGCACCGCCTCCCAGTCACGCACCTTCACCTCGCCCCGCTGGTACCGGCCGAGCACGGCGAGGATGCCCACGGTGTCGCGCGGAGAGCGGAAGGAGCCCACCGCGAGGACGAGGTGCGCGGCGATGGGCTCGGCGTCGTAGGCGTCGCCCGAGAACCGCAGGAAGAGCGGCATCCCGTGGGCGCAGGCCACCGGGTCGAGACGTCCACAGTTCACCCCGCAGCGCTCGCGCTCGGCGCGGTAGGCCACCTCGGCTGCCGTCGCGACGTCAAGACTGATCCCGCCGGCTCCGGCGATGGCGCGGGCGAGCGCCACGCAGGTGGCGGCCGAGGAAGAGAAACCACGCCCCGGGGGCAGATCGCCGTCGAGGTGCACCGTGGCCGTGGACGGCAAGCCTCGCGCCGCGAGCTCGGCGCCCACGGCCGGCACGAAGCGAAGGGGTCCGGCGTCGCCCTCGCCCCCCCAGGCGAGGTGGCGCCCTTCGATCACGGCGGTGGCGGTGAGGCGAGGCGAGGCGGTGGCGCGACAACGCACGTGGCGGTCGAGCGGCACCACGATGCTTGCGCCCCCGGCCCAGTCGTTGTGTTCGCCCACGAGGCAGAGCCGCCCGGGAACAGCGACATTCATCGGCGAAGCTCCGCGATGCAGGCCTCGGCGAAGCGCGCCGCTGCGGCGGGGCAGAAACGGAAGAAGAGCTCGGGCTCGACGAGCTCCAGCTCCACGAGGAGGGGGCCCTCGGCGGTCTCGATCCAGTCGGCGCGGGCGTAGAGGGGAGCGCTGGGCGCTGCGGCCAATGCATCGTGACTCAGGCCGCTGATACGGGGTGATACATCCCATGTTTCAACGCGTCCACCGTGCTCCTCGTGGACGAGGAAGTTCCCGGGTGCTCCGGTCTTCTTTACCGCGTGGGTAACCTCGCCATTGACCAGCACTACGGACACTTCCCCGGCGCTGAGCACCTCGGGCAAGAACGGCTGGACCAGGAGCCGTCCACCGGGGAGCCGCCCACATGTATCAGCATGTATCATGTCGCGACGCAGCCGATAGGTCCCGTCGCCGGCCGCCGAGACGGTCGGTTTCACCACCACCTCGTCCCAGTCGCCGAGATCGAGCGCGTCGCGCGTGCAGGTGCGGGTCGGGATGACAGGCACGCCACGGGCGGCCAACTCGACGAGGTAGCTCTTGTCCGCGTTCCACCGCAGGAGGGACGGCGGATTGACGACGCATTCGAGTCGCGACATGGTGTCGAGGAACTCGCCCACGTGGTGGTGGTAGTTCCAGGGCGAGCGCACCAACCAGCAGTCGTAGTCGCCCTCGGCGCTCTCCCAGGGCACGAAGTCGACGCTCGCGCCCCGGGCACGCAGCGCGGCCGCCGCGAGCTGGTCATCGGCGGTGCCCTGGGGGCGGATCCGGTCGGTAAGAAAGGCGAACTTCACGCTTTCTTCCCAATGAGACGCGTGGCTCCGCTCGGACCCTCGGACACTGGCTTGTTGAGCACGATCTCGCGTCCCCGGGCGCGCCCCTCGTCGAAGTGACTGTCGCCCGCGCGCACGGTGTAGCGCACCGTGCGTAGCGATCCGTGGCGACGGCCGAGGTACTGCATCACCCCGGGGTCGCCCTTCCAGACCAGCCCTGTCTCCGCCGACTTCCGGGCGCTCTCGTCGAGGCGGTCCATGAATCCCCGCATGAGGCCGGCGTAAAACCGCGCTTTCTGGGTGGCATTACCGCCGCCCGACTCGCGCCAGAGTCGCGCGGCGGTGTCGAGTAGCCAGTCGTGCACCCAGGCCGCCATGTCGACGTTGCCGGGCGTGCCGCACACCTCCAGCACCGGCAGCGGCTTGTCGTGTTTCACCGAGTAGTTGTAGACCCAGATCACCTCGACGAAGAAGTGCTTCGCGAGAATAGTGGCCAGCTGTCGCCAGTACTGGGGCACCCGGGCGACGGGCTGGCCGAGCTGGCGGAAGCTGTAGTTCGACGGCGGCGTGGCGAGGTTGTGCACCAGCATCAGGCGCCGTGCTTCAGCGGCGGCGGCCTCGGCCTCGTTGCGGTTGTCGCTGCCGGCGAGGGCGAGGAGCTTCTCGATGCGCCGATTGAGCCGGTTGTCGGCGTCGGAGGCCTCGGGCATGCCCTTGGCGGCATCGTCGATGGCGAAGCGGGCGCACACGTTGCGGAATGCGGGGCCGTGAGCCGCCTCGTCGATAGCCTTGAGGACCTCGTGCGCGTACTGGTGGGCCATCTCGTGACGCAGCACCTCGACCGTGATGCCCCATCGCTCGCGGTACACCAGATGTCGCGACAGTGAAATTGTGCGCGTACCCAGGTTCCAGGTGCCGAGCTTCTTCTCGGAGTCGGTGAACTCGAAGGCAGGTGGCTTCAGCGCGCCGTGCATCTGCAGGTTGTTCACCCGGTGCCACTCGGCGGCCACGGCGCGGAGGTAGCGACCCTCGAGGTGCAGCGGGAAGGCCGGGGCCGGCATCAGCCCACCTCGACCTGTCGCAGGCTCCGGATGGTGTTGGGTTGGCCGGTGACAGCGGTGGCGTGCGCCACGACGCGCTCGATCTGCTCGTGGCTGAGCGGGCGGTCGAGGGCGAGCAGGTCGTAGGCCACGCCGAACTCCTCGAAGTCCTGGTGAACCGTGCTCAGGTTGCTCGCCCCGGCCTCGTAGATCGCGTCCTGGAGGGCCTTCCGGGAGCCGCGGACGGTGCTGTGGCAGGCGGCGAGCAGGGTGCTGCCCGGGTCGACGTCGCCGAGCCCGAGCGCCAGCCGGGGACGGTACACGCAGTCGCGAATCGCCCCCCCGCGCGAGAACTGGCGCACCGTCTGCGCCACCCGCCGGGCGATGCGGGGCTGGGCGTCGAGGGTGGCCGCGCCGAGATGAGGGGTGGTGGCCACCCGCGGCTCGGCCGCGTAGGGGTTGGTCCACGGGGCCGAACCGCGCGGCTCCTCGGGGTACACGTCGACCGCGGCGCGGCGTACCTCGCCTTGTTTGATCGCGTCGAGGAGATCACCCGGCTCGTAGAGGAAACCACGGGCGAGGTTGAGGAAGAGCCGAGGGGAGGGGGCGGGACGGTCGGCGGCGAGCATCGCGAGGTGTTCGCGCTTGATGAGCCCCCAGTTGGTGCGGCCGCGGGCGTCTTCCGCGCTCACGTGCACGGTCACCGCGTCGCTCCTGCGGAAGAGGTTCTCCATGCTGCCGGCGTCTTCCCATCCCATCTCGAGGCCCACCTCGCGGGCCACCTCGCGGGTGTCGAAGAAGCACACGCGCATGCCGATCGCCTCGCCGGCTCGGGCCGTCTGACGGCCGATGTTGCCGAGCCCGAGCACGCCGAGCACTCGACCTTGCACCTCGAAACGTTCTGCCTGTGACTTGTCAAATCCACCGGCGCGGGTGTGGTCGTAGGTCTCGTACAGCCGTCGCGAGAGGGCCACGAGGTGGCCGATGGCGAGCTCGACCACGGACCGACCATTGCTCACGGGGTCGTTGAAGACGAGCACCCCGTGGTCGGCGCAGGCGCGCTTGTCGACGCTGTCGTCGCCGATGCAACAGAGCTGCACAGCCAGGAGCCGCGGCGCCGCTTCCAGCACCTCGCGGGTGACCGGCACGCGGCTACGCTTGAACAAGACGTCGTGCTGGCCGTCGCGGAGCCACTTCGCGAGCGTGGCCTCGTCGGGCACCTCGCCGCGGCGGTCGACCTCGATGCCCTCCAGGAGGAGGAGCTCGTCGAGCACCGGGTCGGGTGACTCGACAACGAGGGCCTTCTTCAACCGTCCAGAGAAAACGCGGGTCATGGCGGGACGGCGGCTAACCGTTCCGGCCCCGTCAAACCGCTCGCTCGACCCCCGTGAGCTCGAAGCAATCGGGCACCGCAGCGCGCGCGGCCGCGATCGCCCCCGGCAGATCGCTGGCCTGGACCTCCACCGCGTCGGAGAAGCCTAGGAACCAAGCGCGGAACGTGGTGGTGACGGCGGTAGACCTGGGGCGAGGGCCAGCGACGATCTGTGCCGGGGCGAAAAGGGCGACCTGCACGGTGGCGCCACGGCGTTGCGGCGGGCGAGCCTCTTGGTGGGACACGACAGCGGGCGGGCTGACGCGACGTGTTGCCGCTTCGCGTGCCGCCTCCTCTCGGGCCGCGAGTTCGCGTACGTTCGCCTCGTGCTCGGCCGCGAGCGTGGCCTGCCGAGCCTGCTCCCGCTCGGCTTCCCGGCGGGCGTTGCGCTCGGCCTCGTCGGCCAACTGTCGCGCGGCGCCGGGGTCGACCGCGCGCCAAGCGGGCGTGTCGGACCCGCGGCGGCGTGACACCACTTCGCGGACTGGCTCGGGATCGGGCTCCATGATCCGGGCCTCGCCCGCCCGCACTAGGCGCGCGCGTGTGCTGTCGCGCTCACGACGCGGGGCGTTCAGGAGCTCGTCGAGCTCTTTCTGTCGACGTTCCCGCTCTTCCACGTACGCGCGCACCGCCGCCGGCGCGGAGGTGGGACGGAAGCCCGGGCGAGCGTTGCCCGGGGCCGCGGGCGTGGCACCGGGGCCGAGCGGGCGGGCCTCCCGGGTGAAATCATCGGCCTCCCTGCCGATCACCGTGGCGTTGCCGTCGGGAGTGGTGCGCACCACCACCACCGCGGAAGGTCCGCGAAAGCTGCGCGTGGACACCTCCGGCACCGGGGCTTCCGAGCGGGACCCGGGACGGCGCACCACGGTGCGGGGGCCGTCGGCGCCCGGTGAGCCCATCGCGGGCGCCGCCTCGCGGGCCGGGGAGGCGGGCAGGCCGGGGGCCGACATCGAGGGCGGGCGACGGATCAACGAGACCGGTCGGGCCTCGGGGACGCTGCCGCGGTCCACCGCGGGGCCGGCGGCTCGATGCACCACGGTGAGCTCGGCCTCCAAGTCGATCTTCTCGCGACGTCGGCGCACGGGGCCTCGGATCCAGGCCTCGTCGTCGCGAGTGAGCGTGACGCGGCGCTGGGGCTTGAACGGGCCGATGCCGAGCCGGTTCCGTTCGCCCTTCACCGCCTGCGGCGTGACGTGGGCTTCCCGCGCGATCACCGAGTCGGGCTCCTTGCCGAGTCGCGACACGAAAGGGGCGAGCTCGATGAGCCCGCCCGCCTCCACCTCGTGCCCGTGGGCGCGCATGCCCTGCCGTGCGAGCGCTCGCCGAATACGACGGCAGTTCGTGTCAAACTGGCGGGCAAGGGCATGAATCGAGGTGCCTTGGCGAAGCGCGGCGAGCAGGTCGCCCCACCAGGGTTCGGACTCTGCACCCGCGACAACGCGCCCCTGACCGCTCGGTGCCATCCTGGCTTCCGACATCGGTGACTCCTAAGATAGGTCTGGTCGCGAGTCTAACGCGATTCCAGGCGGGTGTAAGGGCCCGCTCGCGGCGCGATAGGATCGCGACCACTTTTCTTTTCCACCTGCGCGGGCTCGCGGGTCGAAGGAGCGACGGATGCCCATCTCCGACGCCGACCTGAGCGAACTCTACATGCGCTACGCCCCCATCCTCCACGCCCGTGCCCGCAGCATCCTCGGCGATGAGGCCGAGGCTGCCGACGCCGTGCACGAGACCTTCGCGCGAGTGATCCGCGCGGGCGACGGCTTCCGCGGCGAGTCGTCGCCGCTCACGTGGATGTACCAGGTGAACACCAACTGGTGCCTCAACCGCATCCGCGACCGGAAGGGCCACCATCGCAAGCACGAGGATCACCGCGACGAGATCGCCGGTTCGGGCATCACCGAGGCCGACCTGGCCGACGGGATCGACGACGCCGTGGTGCGCGAGCTGCTCGACGGCGCAGACGACGAGACGCGGCGCATCGTGATTCACCTCTTCTTCGATGACATGACCCGCGAGGAAGCTGCGAAGATGGTTGGGATCTCCGTGCCCACCCTGCGGAAACGGCTGGACCATTTCTTCCGGCGCGCGCGGATCTCGCTCGGGTTGCCCGTGGTGGCCCTGCTCGCATGGTGGTGGGTCGCGGGAGGTGCACCGTGAAGCCAAGGATCAACGATGGAAGTCGTCCCTCGCGCCTCGCGATCGGGCGTCACCGGGTGGGCGAGGCCGAGCTCCCGCCCGAGCAGGCGGAGTCGCCCGCTGTGGCAGCTTGGAACACCGAGATCGACGCCGCTCCTCCCCCGCCGCTCGACATCGCCGCGCTCCGTCGCCGGGCCGAGGCGGGCCACAGGGACGAGGGCGAGGCCCCCGACAACCTCGTCCCGCTCTTCCGCCGCATCGTCACCTACGTGGGCGCCGCGGTGGCGATGGCCGCCGCCACCGTGCTCGCGGTGCGCGTGCCCACCGACGAGGCCCAGAACCGCACCAAGGGCGAGGTCGACCTCGGCTTCTACGTGTTTCGCGACGGCGAGGCCTTCCCGGGCGACCCGAGCGACGCGGTGCGCGCCGGCGACCAGGTGCAGTTCACCTACCACCCGGCCGGCTTCAACCAGCTGGTGATCGTCGGCATCGATGGCAACGGCACTGCACAGGTGTACTTCCCCGACGAGGACGAGGCGCCGCTCACGGTCACGCCCGGCGAGCGCCACGTGCTGGAAGGCTCGATCCTGCTCGACGACGCGCCGGGACCAGAGATCTTCGTCGGCTTCTTCGACGGCAGCGAGCCGGAAGAGGCCGCGCGGGAGCTGCGCCTCGCCTGGAACGCCGGGGGACAGAAGGCGATCGAGGCCCTCGACGCCGACCGTTCCGACGTGGCGATCCTGGTCCTGGACAAGGAATGATCCTCGCCCTCGCGATGGCCGCGAGCGTGGCACGCGCCGACGTGCAGCGCTTCGCCATCGTGGTGGGCAACAACGAGGGCGCGACCGGCGACCGCCCGCTCTACTTCGCCGAGGTGGACGCCAGGAAGATGCAGGGCGTGCTCACCGAGCTCGGCGGGGTGTCGTTGCTCAACACGCGCGTTCTGCTGGGCAAGGGTCGTGCCGACGTGCTGAAAGCGATGAGCGAGATCCGAGCCCCGATTGCCAGCGCCAGGGCCAACGGCACCGAGACCGTGCTGTATTTCTTCTACAGCGGCCACGCCGACGACCAGCAGCTCCACCTCGGTCGCAGCGGCGGCCTCACCTGGGACGAGCTCGAAACCCTCCTCGAGAAGAGCGGCGCCGACGTGCGGGTGGCCTTTGTCGACGCCTGCCAGTCCGGCTCGATCACCCGTCGTAAGGGCGGTACCCCGGCGCCGAGTTTCGTGTTCGACCTCAAGGAGCGGCTCGACAGCCAGGGGAGCGTCATCATCACTTCGTCGACCGGCGACGAGGCCTCGCAGGAGTCCAACGAGATCGGCGGCAGCTACTTCACCCACTTCCTCGCCAGTGGCCTCGCCGGCAGCGCCGATGACGACGGCAACGGCCGCGTGACACTCAGCGAGACCTACCAGTACGTGTACCACGAGACGATCCTGCGCACCTCCTCGACCCGCGCCGGTACGCAGCACCCGAGCTTCGAGTGGGACCTGTCCGGTTCTGGCGACGTGGTGATCACCGAGCTCGGTCGCCAGGGGACGGGTACGCTCCTGCTCCCTGCGTCTAACCCTGGTAGCTTCGCCGTCTTCGACGTGGATCGTCACATGTTCGTGGCCGAGGTGACCGTGGAGTCGAGCGACCGGAAGGTGGCGCTCCGTCCCGGGAAATACCTCGTCCAGGAACGACTGCCGACGCACCTCGCGGTGGCGGAGCTATCCCTCGCGGCGGGTGCGCTCGCCCGGGTGGACGCGTGGCAATTCAAGGACGGCGAGTACGAGGACGACGTGGCCAAGGGCAGCATCGACGCCACCATCCGGCGGGCAAAGATGCCGAAGTTGGCGCTCCACCTCGTCACCGGAGCTCGCGGCTTCTCCGACCCGGAGATCCAGGCGGAGTATTTCCCCAACACGCCCGCCGGCGGACTCGAGGCGCGCTTCGACTGGCACGACGGCAAGTATCTGTCGGTCGACTTCCTCGGTGGCAGCGGGGTGACCGAGATCCAGATCCCCGAGCTCGACTACCCGGTGAGCGTGGGCCTCGACTCGGCCACCGTGGGCGCCGGGGCCGGCTGGGCCACGCGCCCGTGGATCGTGCAGGCCGGGGGCGGGCTGCACCTCGAGGGGATCTGGATGCGCCGGCGCTTTCCCGACGGTGGCGTGCCCGAGCAGTCGCTGTTCACCGTGTCGCCCGGCGCCCAGGGCTGGGTGGGGCTCCACCCTGGCAACTTCGAGATCGAGCTGTCCCTCCGCATTCACTACCTGCCCTTCGTCGTCGATGGCCGCGACGACTCGATGGGCTTCTCCGAGCTACTGCTCGGCCTCGGCTACCGGTTCTAACGATGCTCCTCTACCTTTTCGCCTGCGGTGACATGTCGAACTCGATCTTCGCCGACGACGCGGACTTTCTCTCCGCGTTGCCAAGCGAGGAGCGACAGACGATCCCCTACGAGGACGACCTCACGAACGACGCCGCGCGCGCGGCGGTGGGCGAGCAGGCCGACCTCGTGACGCTCTCGTTGTCGACGAGCCAGGGGGTGAACGCCTTCATCTTCCGCCTGCTCGGGGTGGTGGACTACGTCCGGAGCCTACCGCCCTCGGAGCGGACGCAAGACAGTCGCCGCTGGGGCCCCTTCGAGGTGGACTGCGGGCTCGACGTGAGCGCGCGGATGTCACGCGCTTCGGACGTGTATGACTGGTCGTTCTCCGGTCGACAGTCGGGCGACGAGGAGGTGACCTTCCTCTATGGCACGCATTACGCCGGGAGCACCGTGGCCTCGGGCGACGGGCAGTTCACCTACGACCACGGGCAACTCGGCGAGTGGTGCGACAGCGGCGAGGCCGGGGTGCTCACCGTGGACTACGACAATCGCGAGGGTATCGACCTCGTCGTGGTGGTAGATGACTACACCGGCGGCGCGACGGAAGACCTGTCCTTCACCTACGCGCTGCGCAAGACCGCCGAGGAAGGGGACTTCCAGTACCGCTACATCGGCGACATCGAGGACGACGGCAGCACCGACGACGCCACCGTGGAGGTGCGCACGCGCTGGGTACCGGGGACCGGCGGACGCTCAGATGCCTTCGTGACCGGCGGTGGCTTCGCTGAACGCGAGTGGCGCTGGAGCCAGTGCTGGGACGCCCTCGGACGCCTGACCTGGGAGGGGGAGAGCCTGGGGCTGTTCGAGGAGTCGGGCGACGCGAGCGCGTGTGTGTATGGGGACGTGGTTGAGGTGGATAGGATCTAGGCGAGAGGCTGGAGGGGGTAGGCTGGAGAGGGACCGCGGCCGCGCGAGGGCAGCGAGAGGGGGGTGGACGACCGGCGGGGATGCGGCCTACGGGCGGCGGCGGCGCGCGAGGGACGAGAGCGGGAGGAGGAGGAAAGCGAAGCTGCCGAGGCAGCCGCGGGTGTCGGAGTGGTCGGGGGGTGGCGCCTTCGCAGCGGTGACCTCGGCGCTGAGGATGGCGATGCCGTCACAGTTCTCGTCCACGGTGTTGTCGTAGGTCTCGACGGCGCCTGGGTTGATGCTCGCGTGGGTGTCGTCGCAGTCGCCCGGGACTTCACTGTAGGGTTCTTCTCCGGGGCATAGCGTGGCCCCGGGCTCCTCGCCGTAGCCGTCGTAGTCGCCGTCCCGGTACATCGTGACGCCACCGACGGGGTCGTCGCGTTCGTCGCCGTTGCAGTTGTTGTCGATGCCATCACACACTTCGATGGCGTCCGGGTTGATCAGGGGATCCGTGTCGTCGCAGTCGCCGTCCCGGTCCGCCGTCCCCGGTTCGTCCGGACACGCATCGACCCCCTCGTCGCCCCAACCGTCGTTGTCGCCATCGACGAAGCGGTCCTCGCGTCGGCCTACGCTCGCGTCCGCGTCGTCGCAGTCGTATTGTTCGAGCACGCCATCGCCATCGACGTCGTGGTCAAGGTAGCCGTTGCAGTCGTCGTCGACGTCGTCGATGCCGTCTTCCTCGGCGCAGGGGTAGATGAGCGGGTTGGCGTCGTCGCAATCGCCGAGGTCGACGGGCCAGCCGTCGGCGTCGGCATCGGGGTACGGCGTCGTCAGCGCGCTGTCCATGTACCAGGTCGAGCCGGACGGGGTGGTGACACGCGTGCCAGTTTCGTCCAAGCCGGGAAAGCCACAGGCCAGTTCTTGGCTGTACGAGTCCTCGTACACCCACCAGTACGTTTCGCTGGTGATCGTCGTCGTCTCGTGGTCCGAGCTGGGTGAGTTGTAGGTCTCGCGGGTGAGGGTCACGTTGCAGTCAGCCAGGGGGAGGATCGCCTCGTAGTACTCGTCCCTCCAATCGTCGCCCACCAACGCGTACTCGTACTCGTAGCTCACCGCCCGGACGGGCTCCAACGTGCCGTCCTGCCAGCGCACCCAACCGCCGCTCTCGGTCGTCCCGCCCGCTTCGCGTACCCAGCCGTCCATCGCGGCGGGCTCGGCCGTGTCGCCGCTGTCGCGCTCAAGGGTGACGGCGTGGGTGGTGCCTCCGTCTGAGAAGTCGTAGCAGTCCATGCCATCCCAGACGTAGCTGTATGACACGTCGGACCAGGTGAAACCTGCGATCACGGGTTCGTCGCAGTCGGCGGTGGCCTGCTCGCTAGTCGCCACGCTCGCCGCGTCGGCGGGGAAGGTCGCGACGCACCCGAGGGCGTAGGCCTCCTCGAGCACCGCGAGGACGGCGTCGGCGTTGTCGCCGTAGCCCCCGGATTCGACGCCCTGGGCCCAGGCGAGCACCTGCGCAGGATCGCCCCCGAGGTCGGGGCAAGCCTCGTTGGCGCGCACGGACACGTCGTCGCTGCCGTCGCAGTCGCTGTCGATGCCGTCGCCGTCGGTCTCGACGGTGACCGGGTTGCGCGTCGCGTCGGCGTCGTCGCAGTCCGCCCAGTCGCCCGGTGCCTGGGGTGGGATGTTGTCGCCGTCAGACTCCTGGACGTGAACCCACGCGCCGCCGTCGGCGGCCAGCGTGATCGCCAACTGGCCGGAGCCGTAGATGTCGCCGAGCGTCGCCCCAGTCAGGGGCGCGGACAGGTCGAAGTCGACCCACCCGCCGAAACCGAGCGGGTCGCCGGCGACGAGCAACGCGTTGTCGCGTGGGTCGGCGCAGAGGTCGGTGTAGGCGTACGCTGCGAAGAAGTCATCGTCGCCGTCGTTATCGATGTCGCCGGCCGGTGCGAGCGCAAGTGTATCGAGCGAGTCGTCGATCACGCCGTCGGTGACCGTGCCCAGGGCACCCGCGCTCGACGCGAAGAGCTGCACCGCCGATTCCGACACGTAGCCCCTCGAGCCCACGAGGAGGTCGCCGTAGCCATCACCGGTGAAGTCGCCGCCGAGGAGTGCGAGGCCGAGGTGATCCTCGTCGCGACCGCCGAACGTATCCCAGTCGGCGGCCGAGGCGTCGTGCTCGGTGTAGAGGTAGGCCCAGCCCAGCTCGCGGCGCGCCACGCCGCCGCTCGGGGCCCCCACCGCCGCCTCGTCGTCGCCGTCGCCGTCGATGTCGGGGACCACGGCCACCGCCGCGCCGAACTGGTCGTCGTCGTAGGTGCCGGTCCAGGTGGTGGTGGCGGTGGTCGCGCCGTCGAGGAAGACCAGCGCCGCGCCCCCGTCGGTGCCGGAGCCGTCGGTGTAGGGCGCGCCGGCCAGGATGTCGGCCACGCCGCTGCCATCGAGGTCGCCCACGGCGAGGCTGGTGCCGAGCGCGTCGCCCGCCGCCGCGCCGTCGGCTCGCGCCGG
>SXON01000144.1 GCA_005778355.1 Pseudomonadota bacterium
CCACGACCCCGCGTTCAACCAGCCGATCCGCGCGCTCTCCATCGACCATGTCGTAGAGGGCATCGTAGAGCGGGCGCAGGTCGGGGGTCACCTTCTCGGCGATATCACCCGGCAGGAAGCCGAGCTTCTCCCCAGCCTCCACGGCTGGGCGAACGAGCACGATGCGGCGCACGCGCTCCTTGAGCAAGGCCGCGACGGCGACCGCCATCGCAAGGTAGGTCTTGCCCGTGCCGGCGGGGCCGAGTCCAAAGACGATGTCGTTCTGGGCGAACGCGTGGATGTAGGCGCGCTGCATCGGCGTGCGCGGGTAGATCGCCTTCTTCCGCGTGCCCACCAGCACCGTGTCGGCGTGGTACTCCAGGAGCCGCGCCCCGGGCTCCGCCCGCAGGAGGCGACAGGCCTGATCGACGTCGATGGGCGTGAGGTGGATGCCCGTGCCGGCCAGCGCGTAGAGCTCGCGCAGGATCGAAGCGGCCAGTTCGGTATCGGCCTCGGCGCCAGCGATGCGAACCACGCCGCCACGTTGCGACACGCGCGTCGCGGTGCACTTCCCCACCAGCGCAAGGTGGCGGCCTAGCTCACCGGCGACCTCGCGGAAGCGGTCGGGGTCGTTGAACTCGATCTGTCGGGCGTCGGGCTGCGAGATTGCGGGGTCGATGACCGCCTCCGGACCGTGGCCTACCTCATCGGCTGCGAGGCGTCACGGCTCTACAAAGTTAGGCACCAACCATGCGCGTGGCCATCCCCCGGGAAACCTTCGAGGGTGAGGCCCGCGTGGCGGCCTCCCCGTCTGCCGTCCGTGCCCTCGTGTCGGGCGGGCACGAGGTCTGGGTGGAACAGTCCGCCGGTCTCGACAGCGGCTTCGCCGACGACGAGTACATCCGAGCCGGGGCGCAGGTTGCGCCCACCGCCGAGGAGTGTTTCGACCGGGGCGAGCTCATCTGGAAGGTGGTGCGACCCTCCCCGCACGAGCACACGCTCCTGCGGCCCGGGCAACGCGTGGCCGCTTGCCAGCACGCGGGGGAGGCCTACGAAGGCGCCGTGTACCTCGAGCGATTGGAGCTGCACGGCCGGCGGCCGGTGCTCGAGGCGATGTCGGAGATCGCGGGGCGGCTCGCCGTGGAGCAGGCGAGCATTGCATTGTCGCGACAGCATGGGGGGCGCGGGCTCTTGCTGGGGGGCGTCCCGGGGGTGGAGCCTGCCCGTGTCGTCATCATCGGCGCAGGCACCGCCGGCCGGGCTGCCGCGAGCCTCGCCGCGGCCGTCGGGGCAGCGGTGACGGTGCTCGACATCGACATCGGCACGCTCCGGGCCCTGCGCCTCCCCGGCGTGCAAACCCGCTGGGCCACGCCGCACGAGCTGGAGCGCGCGCTGGTCGTGGCCGACGTGGTGATCGCCGCGGTGCGGGCCAGCGACGGTGGTGTGCCCCGGGTGGCATCGCGGCCACACCTGTCGCTCCTGGAACCGGGGTCGGTCGTCGTCGACCTGTCGATCATCGACGGTGGCGCATTCGAGTCCACCCCCATCACCACGCTCGACCGGCCCACGGCGGTGGTCGATGGCATCGTGCACGTGGGGGTGCCGAACCTCGCGGGCGGGGTGCCCAGGACCGCGTCGATCGCGTTGTCGCAAGCGAGCGCGCCGCTGATCCTGCGCTGCGCGAGCTAGTTACCCGCCCTGTTCCTTCTCTTTTCCCTGCTGTTTCTGCCGCACCATCTTGCTCGCCATGGTGAAGACCACGCTCGACACGTTGCGGTTTCGAGCGAGGGCTTCGAGCTCCCGCTTCTGCAGCGAGGACACGATGGGTACGGCAACTGATGGCGGTGTACGCGGGTTATTTACCACCGCCACCTTCACCGGGTACTTCCGCATCCACTCGCGGTTCGACGCAATCTCGCGCAGCACGTCCATGTGCATGTTGCGATTCCCCGCCGCGTTCAAGGCCTCGTTGTCGGTCATGCGTCCCGACTTGACCACGGCCGAGGCAACCTGCTTGTTGCGGTCGCGGATGAGCACGGCCCGCGATTCTTTGTTTCCAAGGTAGGCGAGCTTGATTTTCTTGCCGGGACTCATCGCGGCGATGC
The DNA here is from genome assembly GCA_005778355.1 of Pseudomonadota bacterium. Lineage (GTDB taxonomy): Bacteria > Myxococcota_A > UBA796 > UBA796 > SXON01 > SXON01. Next base: position 2,085 of record SXON01000144.1, read on the forward strand.
GCTTCTCGATGCTCTGCCGCATCTCGGGCGGCGCGTCGCCGCCGCCATCCTCGAGCAGGTCGAGCGAGAAGTCGTCGTCGCTCTTGAAGTCGAAGGCGAAGCCACTCACGCTGCCCTGGCCACCCAGCTTGTCGAGGTCGAACATGGACAGGTGCTGACGTGACTGGAGAGCGGGCGAGGGTTTGCCCGAGAGGGCGGCCTCAATCTCCGCGTCGAGGTCGAACGCAGCGGCGGGAGGAGGCGCAGCGGCGGTGGCGGCGGCTGGCGGCGATGTGCCGCGAACGCCGGGAAGCGCCGGGATGCAACCTTCCATGCGCAAGAACGCGATGGCACGCTCGATCGCCGGCTGCGGCGTGTTCGGATTGCCATGGAGCGAAACCAGGACGTCGGGCGTGATCAGGAGCCGCTCGTGGTCGTCGGCCATGGCCTCAGCCAGCTCCACGCCCGCGCGGGCGGCCACCAGCGCGGCGGTGCGGTCGTTGGTGTTCTTGTGCCGAGCCAGCAACCAGTCAATCTGTTCGCTCGCAGCGTACTCGGCGACGAATTCGAGCACCTTGGCGTGCGTGCGGCTGTGGATGGCCGCCTTGAGGTTGGGCAGGGCCCGCAAGGCCTCGGTGGCCATCGCACGCAGCTCAGCGTCGCCCGTCGCGGCCGAGACGTAGATCATGGCCAGCTGCACGTCGGGGTAGGTCGGGAGCTGCCCGCGCGCGGCAGCGATGCGCGCAGAGCGAGGGGCGCTGGGCGACAGGTTGTACCGGAGGTCTTCCGGGATGCCGAGCTGGTGCCAGGGGATGTCGCTCATCGAGAAAGCTCCCACGCGCGGGCGAGGCCACGCAAGGTGATCGTATCGTCAAGCACCACCGGGCCGCGACAGAGCGGCGCGAAGGTGGCCCCGAGGCCCCCGCAGAAGAACACCCTGGCTTGACCACCCAGGGCGTCGGTCATGCGCGCCACGAGCGCATCGATGGCGCCCGCGTAGCCCAGCACCGAGCCCGATTGGATAGCCTCTACCGTGTCGCGACCAATCACCGCACGCGGCGGCGCGAGCGACACCGGCGGAAGCTGGGCCGTTCCGCCGACCAGCGCCCGTAGCGCCGTGGCCGGTCCGGCGAGGATCGCGCCCCCGAGGAAGACCCCGTGGGCATCGACGGCGTCGACCGTGGTGGCCGTGCCGATGTCGACGACGACCAGGGGCGGAAAGGCAAGACCCAGCGCCCCCAGTGCGTTCACCAGCCGGTCGACGCCGACGCGGGCGGGCTCGCGCACCCGGGTGGTGATCGGCACGTCGTCGCCCCGCGCGAAGACGCGCGTGGTCCAACCCTCTGCGGCGCCGATCGCCGCCCAGCGCGCGCGCTCCCCGGGGACAACGGTGCCCACGGAGAGACCCTCCACGTGGCCGAGGGCAACGCGACGAAGCGCCGGCGCCACGTCGTCACCCGTCGCGACACGTACACGATCACGCAGCTCGCCGGCCTCGACCGATGCGATCTCGGTCTTGGTGTTCCCGACGTCTACCGCGATGATCACGCCGCGCTCCGCATCCCCGGCGTTAACGCGCCCCCGCGATCCCCATGTTCGACGCGCCCACCCTCGGCATCATCCCCTCCACCCGCGCCGCGCGCGTGCACCTCTTCCGCCACGGCGAGGTGGAAACCGGCCCGCTCCGCATCTGCCGGGGCCAGGCCGACGTACCGCTGAGCCCCCGAGGCCGCGAGCAGTCCCAGGCCGTCGCGGGGCGTTTCCTCGACCACCACGGCCCGCCGGACCGGGTTCTAAGCTCCGACTTGTCGCGTTGTACCTATCTCGCTGCCCAGTTTGGGCTGGAGACAGAGCTGGTTCCTGGGCTGCGCGAGCAGGACATGGGCCGCTGGGAGGGCCGCACCTGGGACGACCTCACCCAGGCCGATGGTCCCGCCGTGACGGCTTACTGGAACAACTACGTGCACGGCCGGCCCACCGGTGGCGAGACCTGGGGTGAGGCTGCCGCGCGCGTGGTCGCGACATGGCAGTCGCTCTTGCCGCTCGAGGGCCGAGTGGTCATCGTGAGCCACGTGGGCCCCATCCGGGCGCTCTTGTGCCACTGGCTCGGCCTCGACGCGGGCGAGGCGCTTCGCTTCGCACCGGCCTACGCCACGGAGACGCGGGTGATCGAGGCCGATGCCGGCGTGGTGATCGAGGCGATGGGGCTAGAGTAGCTGGCGGGCCTGGGCCGTCGGCATCGACATCGAGCTCGATGATGATGCCGACGTCGATATCCCCCGCTCACACGCCAGTGTCGGCCGAGTCGGCAGCGCCGTCGCAAGGGTACTCCAGCCGGGTCGTCCCTGCGCAGACGGGGATTACCTTCAGTTCCTCGGAGCCTTCGCGATGCAGGCGGTAGTAGAAGAGGGGATGGGTCAGCTCGACGCAGGTCGCGTACCCGGCCGGAGGTGTCAACTCGGCGTCCCAGGTGAAGCCGTCGTCAGCCGAGCCCAGCGCCGACCGCCAGGCGCCCCCCTGCGCGCTGTCCGCCAGCTCGACATCGCTCAGCGCCACACCCGAGGTGTCCACGTGGGCATCGAGGCGCGGCCCGGCTGAAGTCTCGTCGCAGCCGAGAGCGAAGCCAATCGGTCCGGGCGCGGGTTCCTCCGCGGGCGGGCCAGAGCAACTCAACAGGAGCGTCATCACGGCCCACCGCCGATGCACGGAGGCAAGATCGCGTCGTCACAGAAGTTCAACCGCTGCTCAGCGACGTCGCTCGCCAGCAGCGCGGAGTCGGCGTCTGCCTTCGCGTACTGCACGAGTAGATAGGCGGCCGCGCCGTACGCGCCATCCCACGAGTCGTCGAAATCGCTCGCGCTCTCGGCTTCATCGCAGGCCACGTGAGCGAGTCCCGGATCCGCGTGCAGAGCTTCGTGAAGAAGAATGGTCGCGCCGCGCCAGGTCGATGCACCGCCGTCCACGGTTGAGGGGGAGTACAACGTCGCCGACCACCAGGCGAAGCTGGGATTCACTCGGTCTTCTGAGAGTTCCGTCGACTGGATGGCGTCAGCGACGAAGTTGAAGAGCAGACGGTGGGAGGGCGTGTCGGGCCCGAGCCCATACCGCGAGCCCGCGCTCGCGAGCGACGAGGCCACCGGCTGCGGAAGCCACGCGTCCCCATCCCACGCGTCGACGCTCGGCAGGGGCTCCGCCAGCAGCCTGAACATCCCGCCCACCAGCATCGCGGGGTAGCTGTCGGCAACCCGCTCGGCCTCCAAGGCGAGTTCGAGCGAACCATCGTCCATCCCCACGAGCCCGGCCAACGTCTCGCGGCATCCGGCCGTCAATGACAAGTCGCGTGCTCCTGCGCCCGACCCACCGAGGAGCAGCTGCACGTCATCGCCGTCGGCAGGACACGCGCGTCCAGCCGCAATCCACGGCTCCTCGTCGGCGCAACCGAGCGCGCCGAAGATCAGGATTCCGGGGGCCACGTATAGGTGCCTGGGGTGCACTGGGACACGCCGTAAAACGTTGCGGTTTGAAGTTGCACACTCGCTCCGTTCGAGCCGGTTGATAGCAGCTTCCCCGTCACCGACACCCCGTCTCGTGACACCGAGAATGAACCGTCGGAGCCCATACTCGCGCTGACCGCGTACGACCCGTTCCCGTACATCTCGAACCGCACCGTGTTCGAGCCCGGACGCATCGTGACTCGTTGCACGGCCGGACAACCCATCGCGGAGAGGGCGATCGAGTAGCCCTGGCTCCGCGTCACGACCGTGTCGGCGCTGGCACATGACCACGTCAAGTCCACCTGGGCGTCGATCACGGTGCCGGTCGGCATCGGGGGGTGCGCGAACTTCGGCATCCCCCTGATCGGTGCGCTGGCGAAGCTGTGCTGTCCCGTCAGCAGCGTCGCGGCTGACGACGGTGTCTGGAGCAGGTCATTGACGAGGAAACGCGCCTCCGCATTTCGCTTCAGGACGCGAAGGGGGTAACCGGAGTCATCGACGAGACTGATCGTGCTGACGGCGGCGGAATTCGTGAGACGGCCGCTCCCGCTTAGCTGAGCCGGCAGGTAGAGCATCCGCGCGTTGCCATCGCCGTTGAGATCGGCCGCCTCCACCGGGAGCAGCTGAAACCTCCCGGTGCCGGCTGCGCACGACGCGCCCGCTGGTTCGGACTCACTGTCGGGCGTCATCGAGTCGAGACTCAGCGACGCGGGGACGAGCGCGTTCTGACACCAGACGCCATCCGTCCCAACCGCAGTCTCATTCGTGGGGTTCAGATCGATCTGCCAAATGCCAAGTCCGCAACTCTCGACCGAGCACTCGAGCGCCGACGTGCCGGTGAACTGCCAGTCACCATCGGTGGAGCCGGCATCCGGAGCGTCGTACGTCCCGGGTGGTTGAGTCTCCGGTAGCCATAGACGCTGCTGTAGAACTGTCCCCGAACACCGCCGGGTGCATCACCGAACCCCGCGTAGGTGACACCGGTGATGATCTCGCCTTGGAGATCGGTGCTCTCGTCGAAGTCAGCGTAGCCGAAGCAGTGCGATGTTCCCGACTCCTGCGTCAGCGAGTTCCAGGTGTACTCACGGCCCGTCGCCTTCTCAACACCGTCGTCGTGTGCGCAAGCAAGTTGCCCGCTCATCACCAGGCCAAGCGCGGTGACAACTACAACTGCGGGCTGCAGCTGCGGGCTGCGGGCTCATTCGTTCATCTCCTGACGCCAAATGTACTCGTCGCGGTCGCGACACGCAAGCGGTGTTTTCACACACCACGCCGCCCCTCACAATAGCTGGCGGGCCTTGAGGTCGAGGTACCGCGCCAACAACGCCGGGGTGAACTTGGCCGGGTCGGTGTCGATCACGAGGACACCAAGCTCCTCGAAGCGATCGATCACGCGGCGTCGCCAGGTGGCCACCTCGGCGGCCACGCCACGCTCCCAGGGTGTGGCCTTGCCCTCCGGCGCGTCGAGGAATTGCTGGACCGCGCCGTCCTGGGCGTTCACCCAGGCCACGAGATGACGCCGATCCGCCTGGAAGGTCCTGGCGAGCGCCTCGGCGGTCACGTCGTCCACCACGTTGCTGAAGACGACGACCAGCGCCCGCTGCCGCAAACGTTGCCGTAGGAAGGCGAAGGCCTCGCGCCAGTCGGGCTCGTCGAGCGTGGGGAAGAGCCCCGCGCCCTCGCGCAGAAGCAGGTCGCGACCGCGCTGGCCGCCCGTGGGGGGCACCCAGGCGCGCACGGCGCCGTCGACGGCGAGTAGGCCGACTCGGTCGCCCTGCCGGAGCGCCACGTGGCCGACCATGAGCGCCGCGTCGAGCGCCCAGTCCAGCGCGGGACGGCCCCCGTGCTCCGCCGTCATCGTCCGCCCGCAGTCGATGACGAAGACGATGTTCTGGTCGGTCGCCGCGCGCATCTGCTTCACGACGGGAGCGGTGCGGCGCGCCGAGGCTTTCCAGTCGACCTTGCGGTACTCGTCGCCCCGCTGCCAGGGGCGCAGGCGGTCGAACTCCGCGTCGAGGCCGGGGCGGCGCGTCGTGCGCGTGAGCAGATGCTCGCGGTTCTCGCGGGCGAGCAGCTCGTACTCGGTGACGGCGGCGAGATCGGGGATGACGCGCACCTCGTCGGCGGCGGGCACGTCGATTTGTCGCTGCCAGAGGCCGAGCGGCGAGGCGAAACGCAGGTGGTGGGCGCCGAGGGTGTACTTGCCACGGCGCGGCGCGGTCACCCGGTAGCTGCCGGTGTCGCCGGGCTTGAGCCAGAGCGGCAAGCCCTCGGCCTCCGCCCCCTCGAAGAGGCCCTGGTGCACGAGGAAGCGGCCCCGCGCGCCCTCGATGGAGAGTTCCACTCGCTGCGCCCGGCCGACCGACCAGGCCCGGGGCAGCACCCGGTGCACGCGGGGGCTGCGCTTCCCGCACAGGATCGCGTCGACCAGGGCGGCCACGAGCAAGGCGATGTCGATGCCGTAGGCGGCGGTCCTGGCGACCGGCGTCGCGACCGAAAACAGGGAGAGGAGCGTGGCCCCGGCCAGCACCAGCGCGGCGCGTCCCGTGGGGACGAGGCCTCTCAAGCGCGGGTCTCGCTCGGGGTGGGCGTGCTCGCCGCGATCTCCTTCACCACGTCTTCCACGGCCACGCCGTCGAGCTGAGCCTCGGGGTGGAGCACGAGGCGATGACGAAGGGCCGGGCCGAGCAGCTCCTTCACGTCGTCGGGGATGACGAAGTCGCGCCCCTCGGCGGCGGCGAGCACCTGCGCGCCCCGCAAGAGGGCGATGGACGCCCGCGGCGAAGCACCGAGGTACACCGCCCGGTGTTCACGGGTGCGGGCCACGATCTCCGCGATCCAGGTGACGACCGCCGGCGCACAGCGCACCGTGCGCACCATGTCTTGCCACCGGGTGACGCCCTCGGCGTCGAGACGGGCCACGAGACCTACGCGGTCGAGATCGGCCACGTCGAAGCCCTTGAGGTGGGCCTCGAGGATCTCCACCTCCACCTCGCGTGGAGGGGGCGCCATCACGACCTTCAGCATGAAGCGGTCGAGCTGCGCCTCGGGCAAAGGCCAGGTGCCCTCCGACTCCACCGGGTTCTGGGTGGCGATGGTGAAGAAGGGTCGCGACAGGGCGCGGGTGGCGCCGTCCGTGGTCACCTGCCGGTCGGCCATGGCCTCCAGCAAGGCGGCCTGCGTGCGCGCCGGCGTGCGGTTGATCTCGTCGGCGAGCAAGACCTCGGTGAAGACGGGGCCAGCCACAAACTCGAAGGCGTTGGCCTTCTGGTTGTAAATGTTGCCGCCCGTCACGTCGGCCGGCATCAGGTCTGGCGTGAACTGGATGCGGCGAAAGCGACATCCGAGCGAGGCGGCGAGCGAACGCGCGAGCAGCGTCTTGCCCACGCCGGGCAAGCCTTCCACCAGCACATGCCCACCCGCGAAGACAGCCGCGAGCGCGAGGCGCACCGCGTCTTCCTGACCGCGCAGGGCGCGTCCCATCTCGGCGGCCACGCTGTCGAAGAGCGGACCGAAGTCCGCTAGGCTCGACTGTCCCGATCCAACTTCCACAGTTCCTCCAGGAGCAAGAGATCGTCGCTCGACGCGCCGGCCGAAGGGTCGAGCGCTCGCGCACGAGAAATGAGTCGCGACACACTATCGACGGGACGCCCGGCGCGCTGGGCCACCGCATGAGCCAGAGACGCATCGTCCACGGCGCGCAGCCGGCGTCGCCAACGATCCAGCGTCCAGCGCGCATAGCTCGCCGCGACGTGCTGGCTGGCCCCCGCCCGGGCGAAGGTCCGCGCCACCGCCCGCAGGTGCTCGACGAAGTCGCGACGCGAAGGCGCGACCGGGTCGCGGGGCGGGGCGAAGCTGCGTCCCCGCCACCAGCCGAAGAGCAGGACCAGCGCGGCGAAATGCAACAAGAAAGGCCAGAGGCCGGCGGCGGCGAAGCTCTCGGCGAGGGTCGGGTCGGGTCGCGGGGCGATGGCCACCGTCGCGCCGTGGTTCTGGATGAGCTGCCAGAGCGCGTTGCTGTTGGCTGGCTGCAAGAGCGAGGCGTCGTCGAGGAAACCCGGGATACAAACCACGTAGAGCCATTGGGGGGCCTCGGTCGTGCCGCCCACGGTGACCGCGGCGATCACCGGCACACCCTCGGCGTCCCGCGCGTGCACCGCGTAGCCCCCCGTCACGCCACAAGCCCCGTAGGGCGTCACCAGCGACACCCCGTCTTCCGTCGTCACCGGTCGTTGTTCGTCGAGCTCCCGGACATCGGCGGATGCGGGCGCGTAGGCCGAGAGGTCGTCGCCCGTCACCACGATGGCCACGCGCCCCTGCGCCGCGTAGTCGGTGGCCCAGCGCCACTGCGCGGCCGGGTTGTCCTCCATGTCGACGATGGCCACGTCGGCGAAGTCGGCGCTCTCGGCGACGGAGAGTTCCTGCGCCACGATCCAGCTCTCCAGGAGCCGGTGATCGGTCGCCCCGGCCTGCGCCACGGCGGGCCACCCCACCAGAACGCCCAGCAAGACTAGTCGCGCCAGGCGGGCACCCGCGTCGAGCGCGGCGCGGGCCATCGACGGGTCGAGCGCGCGCTGGGCGTAGCGGTAGCGCTCGATGCCACGCGCGAGCTGCCGAAAGTCGGCCTGGAGCTGGCCGCTAAGCAAGCGCGCGTACTCCCGGTCCGTGCGCCCGGGTTCGAGGCGGATCGTGCCGTCGTCCGAGAGTCGCGACAGGGCGAGGGCGCGAAGACGGAGGAGGGCGGGCCCCACCCGCCCCGAGGCGGCCTCGGCGAGCGCGGCATCGACATCGTCGGGACCAGCGGGCGCCAAGGTCTCTGCCGACCCCGTCGTCACGGTCGCGGCGTCGTCGACGGGCGCCTCCTCCTCCTCGCCGCGCTGCCGACGCCAGGCCACGAGGCCAGCCAGGACGACCACCAGCGCGAGCGCCACCGGAAGGGCCGTGCCCACCGAACCGCAGCCCGCCAGCGTGCCGCCGCTTACCGCGGCGCCCTCGCAGCCCCCGCCGAGCGGCTCCGCCACCGCCCGGCTTCGCGCCTTGCGCGAACCGCGTCCACCCGTGCTGATTTTGCCGCTGGCCGAGGCGGCGGCTGCCTCGCAGCGAGCCGCCATCCCTGGACAGTCGGGCGGCACCGCGCGGCACCAGGCGCCGTCGCGAGGCAAGATCACCTGTTCCCGGGTGCACCATGTCTGCTCGCCGGCCAGGGAGGCCGCGACGTTCCGGTCGAAGGCCAGTGGATCGGGCGGATCGCCGTCCTCTGCAAGGGCGAGCGCGAGGGTGAGGATCACCGGCGCACCCCGTCGCCCGAGGCGGCGCGCATGGCGAAGAAGACGTCGAGGGATTCCGCCCGCGTGCGCGCGTCGAGGTAGCCGGCGAAGCGCACTGCGGCGCGGAAGGGCTGCACCGCGAGCACGCCAAGGAGGCCGTAGACGCTGGGCTCGAAGGCGTCGGGGTTGGCGAAGAGCTCCGTGACCATCAAGAGGTCGCCGACAATCGCTCGGCCGCAGAGTTCACCCGCCACGAAGCCGAAAATGTCGGCGCCCCAGAGCCAGGCCGCCACGCCGAGCGGGTGGGCGCCCGGGGCCTCGCTCACCGCCGAGCCGCGCGCGAGCATGCCCGAGCCGGGGCGCTCCAGGATCGCCACCTCCGGGAGAAAAACCGAGCGCCACGCCACCCAGAAGACCACCGGAAAAAAGCAGGCAGCCAGCGTGTAGCCGAGGGCCACGAGGAGCCCCACCAGCGTGCCGCGGCCGAGGTCGCCGACGAGCCCGCCCTGGGCCGGCGCGCCGCTCGCGCGTGCGCCGAGCGCCCGGGTGACCGGCACGTGCGCCGCCCTTCCCAGCAACCACGCGAGCCCGAGCCCCAGCCACGCGTCCTCCTTCCACGCCAGCGCGCCCAGCAGGAAGGCCACCGCGAGCAGGGGTAGTGCCCCGCGCGCGACCCGCCTGAACTCGGCGCGCAGGAGGACCACGCCGAGGTCGACGATCCCGCCTGTGTCGCGGGGACGCAGCGCCACGCCGCCCTCCATCATCGGCGCGCCATCGAAAACGCACCAGCGAGCCACGCGGCGAGCAGCGCACACTGCCCGAGCGCGAAGGCCGCCCGCACCGGGTCGGGCCAGGCCCACCCCGACCAGAAGCCCTCGATGCCGGCGGCGACGGCCAGCATGAGCGCCGAGCCGGCGGCGATGCGCGCCACGACCGGTCCGGCCGCGCGGAGCGACCCGACCAGCGTTCGCCCGCCTCGGTCGAGCACGGCGAGACCCAGTCGCAAGCCCGCGCCGCCGGCGATGATCAGCGCGCCGATCTCCCACGCGGTGTGCCCGGAGGTGAAACGCAGCAAGTTCCAGCCGTAGCCCATGGCGGAGAGGTGTCCCCCCACCGAGCCAATGAAGAGGCCGTTGTACACCAGCACCCAGGCGGTGCCGAGACCGAGGAAGATGCCGGCTGCCACCGAGCGCAGCGCGATGCCCGTGTTGTTGTACACGTAGAAACCAGCCATCTGCGCGTTGTCGGACTGCGAACGGTCCACGACCTCGGCGTAGGATTCCTCCATCTGCGCCCGCACCTCGGCGGGGATCACCCGGAAGGCGAAGCTCGGCTCGGCATAGGCGAGGGCGAAGCCCAGGACGAGCGGGGCAAGGAACAAGAACGCCGAGAGGGCGACCAACTTCCACTCCCGACGCACGTCGGCCGGGAACTGGGTGAACACGAGCCGACCCAGCGCGCCCACGTCGCGGAGCTCGAGGTCGGCGGGGTGCGCGTACAGCTCCGCGTGCGCCCGTGCGCACAGGGCTTGCACCTCGTCGACCGCCGCGGTGGGAACCGGTGCGTCGCGGAAACGACCCAGGTCGGCGCAAGCATCGCGGTAACGCCGCACGATCGAGGCAGCGCGCGCGGGGTCGCCGCTCAGCGGCACGACCGCGTCGAGATCGCGCCGGAGCGCATCCCACGCCTCACGACGCCGGGCCACCAGCGCCGCCCCCGCCAACTCCTCCTCGCGGACGCGCTGGGCGATGAGCTCCAGGGCGCGCGAGGGGTCGACTCGGCCGAGGCCGAGCCGGTCGAGCAAGCCGAGCACCGAGCGGCGAGCGACCGCGTCGGCCCACGTGGCGCCCATGCGCGGGCGCGCCGCGAGCCAGCTCTCGATCGCCCGGCGCAGGCGGGCGCTGAGCCTTAGCCGCGCGGGAAGAAGTCGCGACTCATCATGCCTCGCCGGTGTCAACGGCAGGACCTCCATCCGGGCGGTGACCCGCTGGTTCACCACCACGATGGTGCCCGCGACGCGGTCACCGAGCCGTCGGAACCGCGGGTCGATGGCCATCGCCACCAGGCCCACCACGTACATCGCAGGCGCGGCGTCGGCGGCGCGAAGCAGGTTCCGGAGCGCGATCTCCCGGAGGCTCGCTGGGGCACCGTCTTCTCGCACCACCCTGAGTCCGACCACGCGCTTGCCGGGCGAGGCGCCGCCGGGGAGTGACTCGAAGACGGTGAACCAGGCCCAGTCCAGCAAGAACAGCGCGAGCATGAAGGCGCCGGAGCCGAGGCCCTCGAGGCCCTCGACCGCCGAGCTGGCGCCGAGCGGGATCGAGAGCCCGATCACCACCACGGCGCGGATGGCGAAGTCCACCGCCCAGGCCACGGCCCGCGGCCCGATGCCAGCCACCTCCCAGCGGAAGCGCACGTGCTCGGGCGTCTCGATGTCTACCCGGGTGTCGAGGGGGGTCACGCGCCGCGCAGGATAAGCCATCGCCACCCCGGAGTCTCCGTGTCGAGCGACAACCCGTTTGCGCCCCTCCCTTCCTCCAGCGTGAGCTCACCCTCGGGCACGGTCTACGCGGAGGGCAACGTGGTGGTGAGCCCGGTGACGGCCACCTGGCCAGCACGCTGCGTGCACTGCAACGCCAACGTGTCCGCCGCCGACTTCAAGGCCAAGCCGGTGTGGTACCCGAAGTGGGTGATCATCGTCTTCTTGTTGAGTCGACTGATCGGGTTGATCCTGTTCTTCTGGAAGCGCCGCGTGCTCGACCTCAACATCGGCCTGTGCGAGGAGCATCGTCGCAAGCGGAGCACGTGGATGTGGGGCGGCGGCGGCGCGGCGGCCTTCGGCTTCGTGGTGCTCGGCGTCGCGCTGGCCGCCGATATGCCCGTCTTGATGATCGGCTTCGCGCTGTTGTTCCTGGGCGGGCTCATCGTGCTCGCCCTCGGCGCGCGCACCGTCACCCCGATGAGCGTGGAAGGCGACATCGCCCGACTGAAGGTGGGGCAGCCGTTCCTCGAGTCGCTGCGCTAGCCGCCAACCTCTCCCGTCAAGATCGCCACCCCGCCAACGATCAACGCCCCGTCGTCTCGGAGCGACGTCGCGAGGCCTTCCACCTCGCCAACGCGCACATGACGGCCGAGGGTATGCGCGCGCTCACGCCAGAGGTCGAGTCGTCCAGGGTGCGCCGACCACGCCAGGATCGCGCGGAGCACGTCGTCGAGCACCGCCTCGCGGTCTTGCGGTCCGCCACGCAAGCGGCGCAAGGACGTGGCGTTGGGCAGGCCGGGGAAGTCGAACTGGTTGACGTTGAGACCGAGGCCGAGGATCACATAGGCCACGCGATCACCGGCCGTCTCAAGCTCAGCGAGGAAACCCCCGAGCTTGTGACCGTCAGTGTCGACGAGATCGTTCGGCCATTTCACGAGGAGGTCGAGCGCGGTCGCGACGCCTGCGGCCGCGCCCAGCGTCAGGAGCGGCGCCTCCCGCACGGGTACCGGGGGGCGCAGGATGATGCTCAGCAGCAAGTTCTCCCCGGGGGAGGCCGCCCACCTGCGACCGAGCCTGCCCCGGCCCTGGGTCTGCGCGTCCGCGACGACCGTCGTCCCGTGAGGCGCGCCCGCCTCGGCGAGCGCGCGCGCCTCGACCTGCGTCGATGCCACCTCACCCCGCCGCTGCACCTGCAAGCCGCCTCCGAAAGCCAGAGAGGAAGTCGATCCGGGGGTGGGGGAGAGCCCCACGACGAGCGTGCTAGCAGCACGCTCGTCGCCGGAAGGCGTAGGCCAAGGGCCGGAGCCTGGAGGGCATCGGGCGTTAGGGGGAGGGGGGCCCACGGCCCCCTCTCCCCTCCGCCTATAAGAGAGCCGCAGCGGCCTCCGCAAGCTGGCTACGCTCGCCCTTGCGCAGGGTCACGTGTCCGGCCATCGGCGAGTTGCGGAAGCGCTCCACCACGTAGGAGAGCCCGTTGCTGGTGGCGTCCACGTAGGGGTTGTCGATCTGGTAGCGGTCGCCGGTGAGCACCACCTTCGTGCCCTCGCCGGCGCGGGTGATCACCGTCTTCACCTCGTGGGGCGTGAGGTTCTGGCTCTCGTCGATCACGAGGTACTGGCGCGGCAAGGAGCGGCCGCGGATGTACGTGAGGGGTTCCACCTCGATGATCTTCTGGTCGAGCAGAGCCTGATAGTTGGGCACGTGCGGCTTGCCGGGCTGGGCACCGCGTCCGCCGTTGCCTCGCTCGTGCCCGGTGCCCGCGTTGTCCTCGCTGCCGCACAAGAGGTCGAGCGAGTCGAAGATGGGCTTCATCCACGGATTGAGCTTCTCGTCGAGGCTCCCCGGCAGGAAGCCGATGTCCTTGCCAAGCGGGAAGACCGGCCGCGCCACCACGAGGCGACGGTAACGTTTGTCGTCGGCCACCAGCTTGAGGCCGCAAGCCATGGCGAGGAGCGTCTTGCCCGTGCCCGCCATGCCGTCGAGGGTGACGAGGGCCACGCTGTCGTCGAGCAGGAGGTCGAGCGCGAAGAGCTGCTCGCGGTTGCGCGCGAAGATGCCCCAGACGCCTTCCTTGTGGCGAGCCACCAGCGTGAGTCGCTTCTGGCGCTGGTCGTAGCGGGCCATCGCCGTTTGTTGTGGATTGCCGACGTTTTTCAGGATGACGAACTGGTTGGGGCAGATGCCCTCCCCCTCGTCGCTGATGAAGCCGCGCTGGTAGATGTCGTTGACGACCTCGCCATCGACGTCGCGCTCGATCACACCGGTGTAAGCCTCGTCGAGCTCCACGTGCGCGTGCTCGAAGTCCTCGGCGTGCATGCCAAGCACCTCGGCCTTGATGCGCATGTTCGTATCGCGACTCACGAACACCACGAGCTGCTCGCCACCGAGCGAACTCTTCACCCGCATCGCGATGCGGAGGATGGTGTTGTCGGCGGTGTCGAGCGCGCCGGCGAAGAGCTCCCCGTGGTCGGAGGCGTCGCCGAGCTCAACCCGCAAGATCCCGCCGCCGGGCATGGGCACCCCCTGGCGGAGGTTGCCCTGCTCGCGCAGGGTGTCAAGCTGTCGCGACACGGTTCGCGCAGCGCGACCCCGCTCGTTCAACTCGCGCTTGAACTTGTCGACTTCCTCGAGGACCGTGATCGGCAGCACCAAGTCGTGTTCGTCGAACACGAAGAGGGCGCCTGGGTCGTGGAGGAGAACGTTGGTGTCGAGGACATAGGTCCGCTTGCCGGGACCGTGCACGGATGCAGGGGGCAGGGGGGACTCCGGGGAGGAGACGGCGGGGCTGCCGAGGGCGGTGACGAGGGGAGGAGGAAGGGGCAGCAGGGAGCGGGTTGCACCGTTCCCGGGAAACGGTGCGCAGCGGGGAGCGGTCGGGCGTGGTGAAACCGCGCTCGACCTGAGCGCTATCGTAGCAAACTTCGTTGACGCGTCAAGGCACGTTCAGCGAGAACTGCTTGGTGCCGGTGGACTGGAGGTCGGTCGCGCGACGGGTGTAGCGCACGTCGGGGGCGTCCATGCGCACGGTGCCCCCACTATCGGAGCCGCGGCCGACGTAGACCACGAGCACGCCGCCCCCGTAGCGGGTACCGGCGTCGCGCAGCTCCACCGTGTTCTGGCCCCGGCGGAGCCAAGCACCCACGTCCAGGATCACCTGTCCCTCGCCGGACCGGATCTGGCGAACGACGGCGCCGTTGATCAACAGCGCCACGTCGTGCCCGCTGGAGTCGTTGTCTTCCGTCACCACCCACCAGGTGCCCGGCGCGACGGCGGGGGTGGTCACGACGGGCGTCGTGACGGGCGCGGTGTACGTAGGCGGCGGGGCGGCGTAGGCGGCCGTCGGCGGGGCATAGGTGGACGGCGGCGCGGAGTATGCGGGCGGAGGCGCCGAGTACGAGCTTGGTGGCGGCGAATAGGCCGTAGCCGCCGCGGGTTGACTCGTGGCCGCAGGCGAGACCACGGTCACCCGGTAGAGCGGCGCGTCGATCCACACGTTGCCCGCCAGGTCGAACCGCACCGACACGTCTTCCATCGTCATCACCGGCAGCACGTCGGCCTTCACGCCGTTGATGTACACGTCGGATGCCAGGGCGAGCGCACAGCTGAGGATCATCGTCCGCCTTCCTCCACGCGCTCCCGCAGCTCCTTGCCCACCTTGAAGAAGGGCAGAACCTTGGGACGCACCGTGATCAACGCGCCGGTCTTGGGATTTCGCCCCTCGTAGCCTCGGTATCGGCGGGCGGTGAAGGTGCCGAAACCCCTCACTTCCACGCGCGCCCCCTGCGCCAGGGCCTTGGAGACCCCGTCGAAGAACGCGTCGACCACGCACTCGGCAACAGCGCGCTGGATCTTGTGCTTGCGCGCGAGGGTATCGACGAGGTCGCCGCGGGTCATGCGGCGGACTTTACCCCGAGGAGGCCGAGGATGCGATCCTGGTTCTCCTTGAGCAACAGCATCAACGGGCTGGCGATGTAGATCGTGGAGTAGCTTCCGAAGACCATGCCAATCAGCATCGCCTTCGCGAACTGGTTCAGCACCTGCCCCCCGAGGAAGAGGAAGGGCAACAAGGCGAGCGCGGTGGCCCCCGAGGTGATGATCGTGCGCGAGAGCGTTTGATTGATGGAGTCGTTGATCAGCTTCCCGAGGTCGGCCTTGCGGTACTTCTCGAGGTTCTCACGGATGCGGTCGGACTCGACGATGGTGTCGTTGAGCGAGTAGCCCACCAGCGTGAGGATCGCGCTGATCATCGGCAGCCCGAACTCTTGTCGGAACAAGACCCACACGCCAACGGTGAGGATGGCATCGTGGAACAGGCAGAGGATCGCACCGGGCGCGAAGGTGAAGTCGAAGCGAATCGCGACGTAGACCAGGAGCAGGCCCATGGTGATGAGCAACGACACCAGGCCGGCCTCGCGCAGATTGCCACCCACCTTGGGCCCAACGCTGTCGGCCCGGTCGATCACCGGCTTCTTGGCGGCCATCTGCTCGGTGAGCACGTCGCGGATTTGTTCGGCCACGCCCGGCAGCCGGAGGTAGAAGGTGTTCTCCTCCGGCGAGGCCTGTACCTTCACCTCGGGCAGACCCGCCAGCGCCGCCTCGATCGACGTTCCCGGCATCGGGGCGCCATTGTAGAGCACGGCGGCCCGCGTTCCCACCTCGGCATCGACTCGGAACTCGTTCACCCAGTCGGCGCCGAAGGCCGTCGCGAGGGCGGCTTTGACCTCGGCCAGCTCGGCCTCGTCGCCGCCGGAGAGGCCCTGCACGCGCACCAGGTAGGTGCTCGTCCCCGTGCCTACGGCTTGAACGGCGTCTTCACCGACGCCCATATTGGCCATGGCCGCACGAACTTCGCCGATCTCGGTCGCTTCCTCGAAGTGCACTTCCACCTCGGTGCCGCCCGTGAAGTCGATGCTCCAGTTCGGGCCGATCACGACGAAAAGGGCGATCGAAACCGCCATCGAGAGGGCTGAGATCGCGGCGAAGAAGTGCCGCTTCGCGACGAAGTCGATGTACAGGGTCTTAGGAAGTAGCTCCATCATGGCGCACCTCTCAGAGGGACAGGCGCGGGCCGAGGCGCGCGGCAGCGAGCTCCATCAGCGTTCGCGATACGAAAACACCGGTGTAGAGCGTGGTGAAGATGCCGATCATCAACGTGACGGCGAAGCCGCGGAGAGGCCCGGATCCATAGGAATAAAGTACGACGCCCGCGAGCAGGGTGGTGATGTTTCCGTCGAAGACGGCCCAGAAGGCGCGGTCGAAGCCGGCGTCGATGGCGTGGCTCAGCGTGCGACCGGCGCGGACCTCCTCGCGGATGCGTTCGAAGATGATGATGTTGCAGTCCACCGCCATGCCGACGGTGAGCGCAATGCCGCAAATGCCCGGCAGCGTCAGCGTGGCACCCACGGCGACCAAGAGCGCCAGCACCAGGATCACGTTGAGCGCGAGCGAGATGTCGGCGAGGATGCCGCTCACCCGGTAGTAGATCGCCGCGAAGAGGAGCACCAGGGCGCTGCCCAGCGCGGCCGCGAGCGTGCCTTCCTTCACGGCGCGTTCGCCGAGCTGGGAGCCCACCTGCCGAACCTCGCCCACGCTCACCGGAGCAGGCAGCGCCCCGGTGCGGAGCACCAGGGCGAGCAAGCTTGCTTCCTCGAACTGTTTCTCCATGGTCGGCTGGCCGGTGGAGATGCTGGCGGTGCCGTCGATACGCTGGACGATGTTCGGCGCCGCCTTCACGCGCTCGTCGAGCACGATGGCCAGGCGTTTGCCCACGTTGCTCCCGGTGACGTCGCCGAAGATGGCGCTCCCGTGCGGCTTGAAGTCGAGCGCCACGTAGTAGTCGCCCGTCTG
Organism: Pseudomonadota bacterium; assembly: GCA_005778355.1. Lineage (GTDB taxonomy): Bacteria > Myxococcota_A > UBA796 > UBA796 > SXON01 > SXON01. The sequence goes on from SXON01000144.1 coordinate 19,154, forward strand.
GGGGTTCTGCTCGGTGCGCGCGTTGTTGACGTCGTCGCCGGTGAGCAGCACCTCGTCCTTGATCACGTAGGGGATCTTCCGGACCTGCGGCTTCAGCTCGACGTCGTACTCCCACATCAGCCTGCGACTGGGCGGGATCACGCCGTTATCGAGCATCCAGTCGTTGAGTCGCTCGTCGTCGAGGAACTCCTCGCCCGTGAGCACGCCCCGCGCCTCCTCGATCTTGCCGGTGACGGCCTGCATGTCGGCCTCGTCGTCGACCAGCATGAACTCGAGCTGGGCGGTGGTGCCGAGGGCGGCCACGGCGCGGTCGATGTCGGTCTCGCCCGGGAGTTGCACGTCGATGCCGGTGACACCCTTCAGGGTGATCTGCGGCTCTTTCACGCCGGTGGCGTTGATGCGATTCTCGATGACGTCGCGCGCCTGCTTCACCGCGGCCGCCTGGATGTCCTTCACCCGCGCGTCGCTGAGGGTGAAGACCATCCAGGACTTGCCTGCGTCGTCGCGAGTGCTATCGTACTCGTATCCGTCGAGGCGCCCGTTGACGATCTCCTTCACCTGCTCGAGAGTGACACCCTGGCCCGCGTTGATCAAGAGGGCGTACACCTTCCTGTCGCGGCGAACTTCAACGAGACTGACGCTCTTGTCGGCCGCAGACTTCTTCAGCGGCTGGATGTCGCGCTGAACGACGGAGCGCACCGCCTCGTCGACGTCGACCTCCAACATCAGGTCGAGCCCGCCTTGCAGGTCGAGGCCCTTCACCAGGAGCTTCAGCGGCACCCAGTCCGTCCAGGGCTCGGGCGCAGGCGCGTCGGCCGGCGGGTCTTTCATCGCCCGCAAGTCGGCCACCCGCACCACCTCGGCCTGCATCTCGGGCGGCAAGAAGGTGGGGACCAGGGTCCACGCGGCAAGCAGGAAGGAGCCGACGGTGATCACCGTCCGCACGATCAACCCCGTTTCCATCAGGCCTTCTTCGCTGCTTCGGGGGACTTCTCGGCCGCCTTCTCGACGACCTTGCGTTTGACGGCCTCGCGATCGACCGTCATGTAGGCGTTGGCCGAGATCTCGATGACGATCGCGTCGGGGCGCACCTCGTGCACCTTGCCGTGCACGCCGGCACTGGTGACCACCTTGTCACCCCTCTGCAATCCCGCGAGCAGCTCGGTGTGCGCCTTCTCCTCGGCCTTCTGAGGCCGCCACATGAAGAAGTACATGATGAAGCCGAGGATGACGATCATCGGCAGCATGCTTGTGAAGGGCGAGGGCTGCGCGACAGGCGCGGCCTGCATGAAGACGACGGGAAGTGCGAGAGTCATGGGTCTCCAGGATCGCCAGGGCCATCCTCCGGTCGAGTCCACCCCTCAGCCGCCGCGCGGAGCGCCGCGAGGGCCTCGGGCCCCTGCTCGATCGCATCGCGAATACGCCCCATTAGGCGCTGGTAGAAGGTGACGTTGTGGAGGGTCAGTAGCCGCGGCGCGAGAATCTCGTTGCTGGTGTAAAGGTGGCGGAGGTAGGCCCGTCCGACGCGGCGGCACGCGTAACACGAGCATTCCGGGTCGAGGGGTCGCGGATCGTCACGGTGGCGCGCGTGCTTGATCGTCACCTTGCCGGTCGAGGTGAACGCGACGCCGAAGCGCGCGGATCGGGTGGGGATCACGCAGTCGAACAGGTCGATGCCGGCCAGCACCCCATCGACGAGGTCGACCGGGTAGCCGACGCCCATGAGGTAGCGAATCTTGTCCCGCGGCAGTCGCGACGCGGCGAGCGCGGCCATCGCGAGCAGCTGGTCGCGTGGCTCACCGACCGACAGGCCGCCGACGGCGTAGCCATCGAGGTCCATCGCGGCGAGTTCTTCGGCGTGGGCCACCCGCAAGTCGTCGTAGGTGCCGCCCTGCACGATGCCGAAGACGGCCGTGGTTCCGGCGGCCTTCCGCGCGTCCAGACAGCGTCGTAACCACCGGGTCGTGCGCGCGGTGGAGAAGGCGACGCGGTCGCGCTCCGCCGGCCACTCGATGCACTCGTCGAAGGCCATGGCCACGTCGACCCCGAAGGCCTCCTGCACCTCGATCGCCACCTCGGGCGTGAGGAGGCGCCACTGGCCGTCGAGGGTGGAGCGGAACTTCACGCCTTCCTCGCTGACCTTCCTGAACTCCTTCAACGAGTACACCTGGAAGCCGCCGGAGTCGGTGAGGATCGGGCGGTCCCAGTCCATGAAGCGGTGCAAGCCCCCGAGCTCGCGGATCCGCTCGTGCCCAGGCCTCACCCAGAGGTGGTAGGTGTTGGCGAGCACGATCTGAGCGCCCGCGACGAGGAGGTCCTCAGCGGTGAGCGCCTTCACCGTGGCCTGCGTGCCCACCGGCATGAAGGCCGGCGTTTCCACTGTGCCGTGACTGAAACGCACGCGCCCGCGGCGAGCGGCGCCCGAGGTGGCGAGCAAGGTGTAGTCAGCGGGCGGCATCGCGGGGCCGCGGCCCTAGCCCGGGCGGGCGCTCCCCGCAGGGGGCGGCGCGGGCGCAGGGAAGAAGCAGGCGTCGCCGTAGCTGAAGAAGCGGTAGCCCTGGCGCACGGCGTGGGCGTAGGCCGCAAGTACGCGCTCTCGGCCAGCGAAGGCGGCGACGAGCATCAGCAGTGACGAACGAGGCAGGTGGAAGTTGCTCAAGAGCGCCCCCACGCGTCGCGGTTGCCACCCCGGCTGGAGGAAGATGTCGGTCTCGCCGGAGCCATGGCCGCAGGCGGACTCCAGCACGCGAACGGACGTGGTGCCGACGGCCACCACGCGCCTTTGCTCCTCGCCCGCGCGTTCGACCGCCGCCCAGGTGCGCTCGGGAACGTGGTACCGCTCGGGGTGCAGCCGCCCCCGGGCGAGCATCTGTTGCGTCAGCGGCCGGAAAGTCCCGAGGCCGACCTCGAGGGTCACGGCCACCCGCTCCACGCCGCGCGCCTCGAGATCCGCGAGGAGCTCGGGCGTGAGGTGGAGACCAGCCGTCGGGGCCGCCGCCGCGGCCAGCGCTGATTCGCGAGCGTAGACGGTCTGGTAACGCTCGCGGTCGGCCAGCTCCTCGGCGCGGTCGAGGTAGGGCGGGAGCGGCACCGAGCCCACGGCGTCCTCGATCACTGCGAGCGACGGGCGGAAGCGCACGCGCGCCCTCCCTTCGTCGAGCCGCTCGACCACGTCGATCCGCCCGGGACCGGCCAGAAGCGTCTCACCCGCGCGGAGCTTCCGGGCAGGTCGGAGCAGGACTTCGGCCTCCGCGGCGTCGGCGCGGAGCACCAGCACCTCCACGGCCCCCCCCGACTCCCGTCGGGCCGCGATCCGGGCGCGACGAACGCGCACGTCGTTGACCACGAGCAGATCGCCGGGACGAAGCAGCGCGGGAAGATCATGGACGTGCCCGTCGAATCGGGTGTCGCCAACCACGAGAAGTCGCGACGAATCACGTCGCGCCAGCGGGTGGCGCGCGATCCGCTCAGGCGGCAGCTCGAAATCCCACTCCGCCAGCGGATCGGCTGCCGCGTCCTGCACCGTCATCCCTTCAGGAAACTAGCTCTTGCCGGGACGAAAGCGCCGCGTGGTTACGACGGCCGCTGGCAGCTCCCGCGAGCGCACCACGGGGACCTCACGATCAGCCAGGCCCTCCACACCGTCTTCGGGGTCGTCGCCGGGGGCCGGCACGCGGCGGATCTCGACCGAGCGGGGGGCCTCGATGGCAATACGCACCGCCCCACGCCGGGTCTCGCACACCATCACCCGGATGCCGTCGCCGATTTCGATGACGTCACCGTCTTTTTGGGTCAGCACGAGCATGGATCCTCCAGGGCGGGGAGAGCGCACACGCTACTGGCAAGCGGCGCCGATCGCAAGCAGTGCGGCGTCGACCGCCGACGCGGGATAGCCGCCGCCCCCCCGAGGAACGACATGTCGCGCGACCCGTCCGCGAATCCTACCCGCCGCCAGAAGGGCGGCCGCCGCGCACCCGCCGTCGAGGAGCTCCCTCGCGAGGCGAACGAGACCCCGCGCGCCGTCGCAGGCCCGGCCGCGCCGCTGTCCCCGGCCGTCCGGCCCCGGGCGGTGACCGACTTCGAGGGGCTCCGCGCCATCGGCGAGATGGACCCCGCCGAGGTGCGCGCGATGATGGACGCCTTCGTGAAGGCCCCGGCGCGCAGCAACCTCAAGGCGGGCCAGCGGGTGCGGGCGCGGGTGTCTAGCGTGGGCAGCATGGTGATCTTCTGCGATGTAGGCGCCAAGGCCGACGCCACCATCGACCGCCTCGAGGTGACCGCCGCCATCGCCGCAGGCGACGTCGTCGATGCGTTCGTGCTCAGCACTGACGGCGGCGAGATCCGACTCACCTTGAAACCCTCCGGCAGCGCCGTGCGCGAGATGCTGGAAGAGGCGATGAACGCCAAGATAACGGTTGACGGCAAGGTCGCGGGAACGGCGGAGGCCGGGTGGGACATCACGCTGGCCGACGGCGTGCGCGCCTTCTGCCCCGCCTCGCACAGCGGCGTGCCCGACGTGGCCGACGCCGGGCACGTGGGCCGGTCCCTTAGCTTCCACGTGCACGACTTGCGCGGTCGCGACGTGGTGGTGAGCCGCAAGCTCATCGTCGAGGCCGAGTCCCGCGCCGCCGACACGGCGCGCCTCGGCGAGCTCCGCGAGGGCAGTGTCCACGACGCCACCGTCGTGAGTCTGCGCGAGTTCGGCGCCTTCGTGAAGCTCGCCAACGGCGCGGAAGGCCTGGTACACCTCTCCAACCTCGCCGACCGGCGCGTGAAGCACCCGTCCGAAGTGGTGAAAGAAGGCGACGCGGTGCGGGTGCGTGTGCTGGCCATCGACTCGGCCCGCCGTCGCCTCGACCTCGGCATGAAGCAGGCGGTGGAGATCAGCGCGGGTCGCAGCGAGGGCGCCGGCTTCAACCCCTTCGCGGCCCTGCTCAAGGATGTGCGGGTGAAGAGGTAGGTATTAGGCTCTAGACTTCAGGCTCGAGGGACGAGCGCTGGCGCAGCGGCCAGCCTCGGCGGCAGTGTGGGGGAGCGGGGCTCTGGGACGTCAAGCCGCACCTCCTCAGGGCCGCCTGCCTAACCCCTGCAGCCTAACGCCTGATCGCCACCTCTTTCAGCACCTCAAACGCCGCACGTTTCCTCGTCGCGTCGGCCAGAATCTCCTCAGGGTGCCAGGTCCACACGGCGTCGGTCGCGGCCCAGCGTCCCCAGCGACCGCGCTCGATCAAGCCGAGCGTCGCGCCCACCTCGGGCCCGAGCGCAAGGACGACGCGCGGCTTGATGGCCTCGACCTGTCGCGCGAGGGCGCCGACGCAGGCGCGACAGCTCCGGGGTGCCGCCACCCAGGCGTCGTCAGGCTCGACGTTGACCACCTTCAAGAGCATGTTGGCCAGCATCGTCGACGCCTCGCCGCTGGCCACCGGCGCCAACAAGACGAGGCCCGCGCGGAGTCCACCTCGACCGACGAGCGTGGGTTCGCCGCAGCCCTCGCAGCGCTCGGGCAGCGCGGCGATGGCCGCTGCGAGCCGTTCTTCCGGACTCGGCACCCGTGCCGTCCACTTTCCCAGCAGGCCGCCCCCCTCGCTGGGTAGCGGAGGTGGTGCCAGTGACGGGGCGGGCGCGGCCGGCGGCGGGCGCGCCGGGGCGACGCTCTGTGGCGGCAAGGGTAGCACCGGTCGAGGCGTAGACAGCTCGCGGAGCGCCCGCGCCTCATCCTCCCCACCTCTCGGCGACACGTCGCGTCGCGACTCGATGGGCACGCCGATCACGCCCTGGAGGCGCAGCGACTGCACCAGTGCCATCGTGTCGGCAACCAGGGTGGCGAGCTCGGACCGGGGGTCGTCCACCGCGACGTGGTATTCCAAGAGGGATCACGCCGCCAGATGCTGCGCTCCCCTCACCCAAAGCTTGTCCTCGCGTCGACCTCCGCCGGTCGCCGTGCGCTCTTCGAGGCGGCCGGCATCGAGGTCAGCGCCGAGGCGCCCACCTGCGACGAGGCCAGCATCATCGGGGAAAACCCCCCGGCCACAGCCCAGGCGCGCGGCCTGGGAAAGGCTCTGTCGCTCGCGCGCGACGGCGCTATCGTCATCGGGGCCGATCAGGTGTGCCATCTGCACGGTCGCGTGTTCAGCAAGCCCCGCGACGCGACGGATCACCGCACCCAGCTACGCGCGCTTCGCGGTCAGACCCACACTCTCTCCAACGGGGTCGCCGTGGTCCATGACGGCGGGGTGCAGGCATGGACAACCGATGTTCACGTGACCTTGCGCGACGACCTCGGCGACGACGAGATCGACGACTACGTGGCCTGCGGCGAGGCTCGGGACTGCGCGGGTGGCTACCGGGTAGAAGGGCTCGGCGCACGCTTGCTTGCTCGAGTCGACGGCGACCAGTTCGCCGTCGTCGGTCTCCCGCTGTTCGAAGTGATCACCGTGCTGCGCCGCCTTGGTTGGCGCCCCGCCCCCCTCTCGCATAAGCCCGGCTTGCCCTTGCAGGGTCAACACTCATGAGCTCACGCGCGGTCGGCATCGACCTCGGCACCACCTTCTCCGCCATCGCGCACGTCAACAAGTTTGGCGTGCCCGAGATCATCCACAACGGCGAGGGCGAGCGCATCACCCCGTCGGTGGTGCTCTTCGAGAACGACGACATCATCATCGGCACCTACGCCAAGAACGCCGCAGTGGCCTACCCCGAGCAAGTCGTGGAGTTCGTCAAGCGGTACATGGGCGACGAGCATTTCGCCTTCGAATACCGGGGCGAAGCCTACTCGGCCGAGAAACTGTCCAGCTTCATCCTGGCCAAGCTCAAGCACGATGCGGAGCTTCGGCTGGGGCACAAGGTCGACCAGGCGGTGATCACCGTCCCTGCCTACTTCGGCGACGCGCAGCGCCGCGCCACCAAGCGCGCGGGCGAGATGGCCGGATTCAACGTGCTCGCCCTCCTCAACGAGCCGACCGCCGCCTCCTACGCCTACGGCCTCGCAAACCCGGGCGTCGACAAGCGACTCCTCGTCTTCGACCTCGGCGGCGGCACCTTCGACGTATCGATTGTGCACATCCGCGGCACCGAGATCACGGTGCTCGCCACCACCGGCGACCACCAGCTCGGCGGCAAGGAGTGGGACGACGCGATGATCCGCTACGCGGCAGAGCAGTTCCGCGTTCGCCACGGCATCGACCCCCTGGACGATCTCGCCGCCTACCACGACCTCCGCCAGAAGGTGGTGAGCGTCAAGCTAGCCCTTTCCAAGCTGCCAAAGCGGCAACTGTTCTACGACTACAAAGGCAAGATCCTGCGCGTGGAGATTCCGCGCGAGAAGTTCGAAGACCTGACGATGGGCCTCCTGCAGCGCTGCGAGGCGCTGACCCGCGACGTGCTCGACGACGCGAAGATGAGGCCCGACGACATCGACACCGTCGTGCTCGCGGGCGGTTCCACGCGCATGCCCATGGTGCGCGACATGATCCGGCGGCTCTTCAACAAGGAGCCGGCCACCGACATCAATCCGGACGAGTGCGTCGCGCTCGGCGCGGCGCTCACCGCCGCGATCGAGTCGTCCCGCCTCGCGGGCGAGGCCCCCCCGGTCGACATCCGCACGCACGACGTCACGAGCCATTCGCTGGGCATGGTGGTGTACCGCGACGGGCGGCTCTACAACTCGAAGATTATCGAACGAAACAGCAGAATTCCTTGCGACCGCACCCGCGATGACTACGTAACCACACACGACGGCCAGTCCACGATGGATCTCTGGCTCGTCCAGGGCGAGAACACCGACCCGCTCGAGTGCAACGTCCTGGGTCACTTCGAGTTCTACGGCATCCCCATCCGGGCGGGCGGCAAGTCGCGACTGGCGGTCACGTTCCGCTACAACGCCAACGGCATCGTCGAGGTCGAGGCGATGGACCTCGACAGCGGGCAAACGCTCGCCCATCGCCTCGCCGCCGGCGCGGTCACGCTCGAAGATCTGGCGCGAGACCGCGCACCCATGAGCATCGCCCTCCTGGTCGACTGCTCAGGCTCGATGTACGGCAGGAACATCGAGGAAGCGCGGAAGGCGGCCGTTGCCTTCGTCGACCGCACCCTCGGACCCAACCGGCAGGTGGCCGTCGTGGCCTTCCCCGGCGGCCTCGTCTGCCCGCTCACCAGCGACCAGAGAAAGCTCCGCGAGGCCGTGGGGGGCCTCACGCCGATCGGCTCCACTCCGCTCGCCGAGGGCCTCGCGACGGCGCGCGACCTGATGAAGAGCCGGGCCGGCGTGCAGCGTGTATTCGTGATGCTCACCGACGGACATCCGGACGACCCGGAGGCGGCCCAGACCGAGGCCCACCGCATCCGCTCGCAGGGGGGACGCATTGTCACCATCGGCGTGGGACAGCAGGTACGGCCCGAATTCCTCCGCGGCCTCGCGTCGCGACCCGAGGACTACCATTTCTGCAGCGAGAGCGTCGAGCTGCAGGGCACCTTCATCAACCTCGCCACCGAGCTGGCCGGAGTGTAGCGGATGTCTTCTTCCACCGAAGCCAAGGTCGATGAGCTGCTCGCGCTGATGCGCGAGCGTGCCTCTCGCGACGACGGGCAACAGCGCGCATTCGACGCGCTCTACGAGGAATTGAAGCAGTACAAGGAAGACTTCATCTTCCAGGCCGAGAAGCCCTTCCTCCTCGACCTCTTGCTGTTCTACGACTCGCTCTCCTGGTTCCACCAGTCCTTGCAGCGACGCGAGATGAGCCCCGACGTCATCAACGACAGCTTCCAGTACCTGCTCGACGAGTTCCTCGAGTTGCTCTACCGTCGCGACGTCGTCCCGGCGGAGAGCAACGAGCGATTCGACCGCAAGTTGCACAAGGCAGTGCGCGTGGCCCCGGCGCCGTCGCCCGCCGAGGACTGGATGATCGAGGCGGTGCTCAAGCGTGGCTTTCTGCGGAACGAGAAGGTCCTCCGGCCGGAAGAAGTTTCCGTGTATCGGCACAATCACGATGGTGGGGGCAAGCAGGAATAAGGCATGGCAGACGATGGGATCATCCTCGGCATCGACCTAGGGACGACGTTCTCGGCCATGGGCTACGTCGATCGTCACGGCAAGCCGTGCGTGCTTCCCAACGCGGAGGGTCACCCCACCACGCCGTCGGTGGTCCATTTCTACGACCGCGAGGCCTGCGTCGTCGGCGAGGAAGCCGTGAAGATGGTTGTGGTCGACGCGAGCAACGTGGTGCGCTTCGTCAAGCGCTACATGGGCGAACCGGACTTCTCGCTGGAGTTCTTCGGCAAGAGCTATACCCCTCAAGAACTATCGGCGATTATCCTTCGTAAGCTCAAGGACGACGCCACCGAGGCACTCGGCTTCGACGTGAACGAGGCGGTGATCACCGTCCCCGCCTACTTCAACGCCGCCCAGCGGGCTGCGACCGCCGACGCCGGCGCACTCGCGGGCTTCAACGTGCTCTCGATCATCAACGAACCCACTGCGGCCGCCATCTCGTACGGCCTGGAGCGGCTCGGGACCGATCGCAACATCATGGTCATCGACCTCGGCGGCGGCACCTTCGACGTGACGGTGATGGACATCCGGGGGGCGTCGCTGCGCACCGTCGCCAGCGACGGCAACGCCGAGCTGGGCGGCAAGGACTGGGACGACCGACTTCTCAACTACGTGGCCGACACCTTCCAGAAGCAGTTCGGCCTCGATCCGCGTGACGATCCGCAGCCCTACCAGGAGCTCTACGAGCGCTGCCTCCACGCGAAGATCAGCCTGTCGACGAAGCCCCGCGCGGTGATCCCGGTGAACTACCGCGGTCATCGTGCGGTCGTGCCCGTCACCCGGGAGGAGTTCGAGGGCCTCACTCGCGATCTGTTGCTGCAATGCGAGGACACCTGCAACATCGTGCTCGAGAAGGCACGCATGCGCTGGGTCGATATCGACGACTTCATCCTCGCCGGTGGCAGCACCCGCATGCCCATGGTGCAGGCGATGTTGCGCCGCCTCTCCGGAAAGGACGCCGCGAGCGGCGTCAATCCCGACGAGTGCGTGGCCCTCGGCGCGGCCCTCGCCGCCGTGTTCCGCCACCGGCCGGAGCACCCCGCGCTGCAGGCATATCGGACGGCCAACGCCGGTCGGAAGGCATCCGCCGACGTCGAGATCTCCGACCCCGACAGCTACACGCCCGTGCAAGGCGGCGGCCCCGAGAGCCCGCCCCCGTCCAACGTGGTGGGCCTGCCCGGCGTGCGCATCACCGACGTGGCCACCCACCCGCTCGGCATCGTCGTCCTCGACGCGAACCTCAAGGAACGCATCGTCAACTTGATCCCCGAGATGACCCCCCTCCCCTGCGACCGCCGGGGACGCTTCGCCTACGCCTACGACAACATGACGGCGGTACGGGTGGAGGTGACGGAGGGCCACGGCGAGGCGCGCGACGAGGTGACAGTCATCGGCGAGGTTGTGCTCGACAACCTGCCCCCTCGTCCGCGAGGCACCCCGATCGAGGTGGTGTATCGCTACACGGTGAACCAGATTCTCGAGGTCGACGTGACCGACGTCGAGTCGCGACACACTCGCCGGGCCCGGATCAACCTCCGGGGCAGCATCGACGAGCGTCAGAAGAAGGAAGCGCGCGAGCGCATCGCGCGGGCTAGTATCACCTAGATCCTGATGGAACGCAGAGAGCTCGAGGAGATCGAGAAGTTCTTCGCCGCGAGCGGCCATCGCTCGCCCATGGCCTACCTAGGCCTAGACGAGGAGGCTTCCGACGAGGAGATCGAGGCCGCGCTCAAGAAGAAGCGCAGCTGGGCCCAGGGACAGCAGGCGAATCCGAAGTACCGGACCGAGGCCCTCTTCGTCATCAAGTTCAACACCGCCTTGCGGCGCCTCTTGATCGACGAACGTGAGGCGTACGAGGCCCGCTTCCTCGATGGCCAGACCCAAGTCAAGCTCGAGGAGATCGACAAGTTCATCCGCGGGGCGCTCTCCGGCGGCGTGCTCTCGCCGCAGATCGACGCGGCCATTCGCGTGCAGGGTCGCAACCTCGACATGGCCGACCACGTGGTGGAACAGCGGATCAACGCGATCGCCAACGAGCTGGGTACCACTCGCGCCACCGACGAAGACGTGGGCGGCGCGGCGTCGACCATCGACTTCTACGCGCTCTTGCAGGTGTCGCCGTTTGCCACCGACACTGAGATCGCCGAGGCCTACCGCGAGCTCTACCGCTGGGCGCGCAACCTTCGCGACCACGACCGCAGCGGCAAGATCCTCAGCGCCCTCGACGACGCCTGGCGCATCCTCCGCGATCCCGAGCGTCGCAAACGCTACGACCAGCGCCGGAGCGAGCTGGAAAACGTCACCGAGGAGGCTGAGAAGCGGGCCGGCGCCCTCGCGAGACTCGTGGGTACCACCGAGACCACGCTCCCCCCCCGCGCGGCGCCCTCGCGTACCAACGAGGCGATGCTCGCCGACATCCGGGCTCGCACCACCACACCGCCAGTGACGGTGCCGGCGTCGGTGACTGGGGCACCGTCGGCTGGCCAACCGCGTCCTGAGCCCGTGCCTACGCCGAACCCGCCGCCCTTCACGGCGGTGTCGTCGCCCACCGACCCGATGGAAGTGATCCGACCGAGCGCTTCGACCGGACCCCGGCTGGCGTCCCCGGTGCCGACGGCACCGCCCGAGTCCCCCACGAGCTCGGCCGCCCCGGGGGCCGCCGAGTCCGGCCCCGGGCCCGCAGCCCTACGTCTCGCCAGCACGGGCGAGGTGTCCGCGCCGATCCCGAACATCAGTGGTCGAACGCTAGGCCTCGCAGCCGGACCGCAACAGCTACGAGAGCGACAGCCGCGACTGCTCGTCCCCGGCAAGACCATCGTGCGCCTAGGCGTTCCGCGCACCGCGCCGGTGTCCTACTCGGTGAAGGTGCAGAACGGCGGCAAGGGTCGCATGCCGGGCAAGGTGGTGTCCGACGCCGCCTGGCTGGTGCCCGACCGTGGTTGGCTCGATCCGCAGGCACGCGAGCAAGACGTGGTCGTGGAGATTCGCCCGGCGGACATGCCGAGTGGTCGCGCCAGTGCAACCCTCACGATCGTGGCCGACCATGGAGAGCGTCGCGTCGTGAGCTTTGAGGTGTCACGACGAACGTTACTGCTTCCACTGCTGGCCGTGCTCATCCTGCTGACGGGCGTTGCCGGGGCATACTTCGCGGCGCAATACCGGTCGGTCACCGTGCAAGGCGAGGCCGCGCCTGCGTTGCATCTGGAGATCGACCCGCCGGCCGACCGGGTGCTGGTCGAGGACGTGCTCGTAGGCGCCGGCCGCAAACTCGACATCACCGCGCCCCAGGCGGGGCGGCCCTTCCGCGTGCGCATCGAGACGGATGGATTTGCCGCGCACGAGGAGCTGGTCTCGCTGACCGGAGCCGATCTCGAACGCAAGGTGTCCTTGACCCTGACCGACCGCGTGACGTGGTTGCCGCCCGAGGGCGAGCCCGCAACGCTCTTGCCCGAGTCGGCCGGTAAGCCACTCCGAGGCAAGGCCGCCGAGATCGGGGCCTGCTTCGCCGACGGGAGCCAGCGTAAGGTTACGCTCACGTTCACGCTGCGCGTGACGTCGGACGGGCAGGTTCGCGGCCTCGACATGGCGGGCGAGGGTCTCGACAAACAGGCGGCTCGCGAGTGCGTTGCGCGCGTCGTGCGGGCTATCCGCGTGGAGCCGTTCTCGGGCACCTGGGCCCAGCTCGACGTGCCGCTCGAACTGCGGGTGGGGCGGTGAGCAGGCGCCGCAGCCCGCGCACGGTTGACGTCATCCGCGAGGAGCTCGAGGCCGCGCTCGACAGCTACGACGCCGAGCGCGCGCTCGCGCTGGCGCGAGAGGGTCTTGCCCTCCGCCCCGACGCCGAGGGCTGGTACCTGCTCGGAGTGGCGCTGGAGGCCAACGTCGAGCTCGAGGAGGCGGTCGCGGCGCTCGACGAGGCGGTCAAGCTGGATCCTTCTCACGGTGACGCCCACGTGGCGCTCGCCGAGATGGCGAGCAACGCGCTGGACTTCGAGGCCGCGGGTGAACATGTGCTCGACGCCCTGCGCGCCGACCCGGGACACCCCGACGCGCTCCATCTGCGGGCCTGCCTCCGCGAACGACGTGGTGATCACGACGGTGCCGCCCGTGATTACGCCGCTGCCGCGCTCATCGATCCCGACCGCTTCCCGCTGCCGCCCACCCTCGACGACGAGACCATCGAGGCCGTCACCGAGGAAGTGCTGAAGTCGCTGCACCCGAGCCTGCGGGCCTACCTGGCCAACGTTCCGATCATCGTCGACGAGCAGCCCTCCGACGAGGTGCTGCTCGACCTCCCGGGCGCTCACCCCTTCGAGCTGCTCGGCTGTTTCTCCGGCCGGGCGCTCGCCGAGAGCCCGGGGAACGACCCCTGGAGCGTGCTACCGCCCACGATCTGCCTCTATCGGCGCAACCTCCAACGCTTTGCCCACGACCGCGAGGAGCTGGTGGCGGAGCTGCGCGTGACCCTGCTCCACGAGATTGGCCACTACCTGGGCCTCGATGAGGACGACCTCGAGGAGCGGGGGCTCGAGTAGGCCACCCCGAGGTTGACGGCGGCCCCAGCGGGGCATAAACAGGGCGGCGCTGGGGACGTAGCTCAGCTGGGAGAGCGCC
>SXON01000145.1 GCA_005778355.1 Pseudomonadota bacterium
AGGTGTCGAGGCCGATGAAGTCGGCGAGCGTGAGTGGCCCCATGGGCACGTTGGTGCCGAGCTTCATCGCGGTGTCGATGTCTTCCACGCTGCCGATGCCCTCGTAGAGCGCGTAGACCGCCTCGTTGATGTAGGGCATCAGCACGCGGTTGACGATGAAGCCGGGCATGTCGCGACCGAGGACGGTGGTCTTGCCCATCTTCTCGGCGGCGAACTTCACCTCGCCGTAGGTCTCGTCGGTCGTCGCGAGACCGCGGATGATCTCCACGAGCTGCATGAGCGGAACGGGATTCATGAAGTGCATGCCGATCACCCGGTCGGGACGGTCGGTGTGCGCCGCGATCGCGGTGATGCTAATCGACGAGGTGTTGCTGGCCAGGATCGCGCCGCTCTTGGCGTTCTTGCTCAGTGACTCGAAGATCCTGAACTTCAGGTCGACGTTCTCCGTGGCGGCCTCCACCACCATGTCGCTCTCGCCGTGGGCAACGATGTCTGTGCTCCACGTGATGCGACGCGCGATGGCATCGGCCTCGGCGGCGGCGAGCTTCTCCTTCTTGACCAGGCGACCGAGCGAGTCGGCAACGGTGCGTTGCCCGCGTTCGATCGCGGCCTCGCTCACGTCGGTGCAAGTGACGAAGTAGTGCGCGGCGGCGGCCACCTGCGCGATGCCGTTGCCCATCTGGCCGGCGCCCACGACGCCGATTCGGGAGATGCTCACGAGTGCTCCGAGGAAGGCCGCGGGCCTATCCCGCCGCGCGGCCCGCGAGGTAGGTCCGGAGCCCGACGGCCAGGCACTCGCCGAAGCCCGCCGCGCGCTCGCGCTGGTCGAGACGCAGCTCCACCACGACGGCCGCGGTCGATCCCGCCCGAGCGAAGGCGTCGGCCCAGTCGTTGCCCTCGTCGGCGCTCCAGTCGTTCACCCTGGCGCCGAACTCGCTGGCGCCAGGGAGATCGAGCCAGGCCGGGTTGAGCGGATCGCCCCAGGCGGCGTCTTGTAGTCGCGACGCTGTGTCTGCGGGCAAGAGCCCCTGCTCACCCGCCCAGCGGAAGAAGCGCCCCGCCACGAACCGGGAGGACACCGCCCAGGGCGAGCGCGAGGGGTAGGGGCTCGGGCCGGGGACAAATGCCGGGAATACCGAGTCGAGCACGGCGAGGTCGAGGTCGGCCCGTTGGCCGGAGAGGGATCCCGGCAGGAGACGCTCCAAACCATGGAGCTGCGACAGGTCGGAGGTGTTCCACGGACTCCCGGGGATGAGCGCGCACTCGGGGCGCCGGGTGGGTCGACGGGAGCTCGAGGCCTGGTCGTAGCTCGATCCTTTCTTCCCGTACTCGTGGACCTCCACCATCACCATGCTGTCGCGACTCGCTTCGCGGATCACTGCCAACCGCGCGTAGTAGCGAGCACGCAGCTCGGCCGCCCCGCCGTCGACGAGCCGTGAACGGCTCCACTTGTCCACCGCGCTCTTGCCGAAAAGTGTCTCGACCTCGGGCGGGCGCTCCAGGAAGGGGCGGCCGAGATCGAGAACGTCGCGGGGCAGTTCCGCGGCGAGCACGTCGATGCCGAGCGCGCGGGCGCAGGCGGCGGCGGCGACTTCGGCACCGCGCTCGTACCAGTCGTCGAAGCGGTCGGGAAGCTCGGCGTGGCACTCGGGACCGTAGAAGCGGTAGCCCGACTCGGGCAAGGCGCCGGCGTGGGGGGTGACGAGGGTCAGCATTGCCGCTCGGCCTATCCGACCCGGGGCCTCCCGCTCCTGCCAGAAGCGGTACACTCCCGACCGTGAACCTGTCGCAGCTCCGAGTGTCGGCCAGGACGAGTCTCGCCGAGTTCGAGCGCAGCCTTGGCCGCGACCACCCGAGCCAGGTCATCAAGGCGGCGGCGCCCGTCCTCGAGGGCTGGATGCGCGCGGTCTGCCGCATCGTTGCCGACAGCCTCCCGGCCGGTAGCGACCGAGACCGACTGAACACCGCCCTGACCGTGGAGGGGCACGGGAAACCGTTGATCGATCTCGGTCTCGGCGAGTTGGTGAACGTGTGGGAGAAGGCCCGGATCGAGG
The DNA here is from genome assembly GCA_005778355.1 of Pseudomonadota bacterium. Lineage (GTDB taxonomy): Bacteria > Myxococcota_A > UBA796 > UBA796 > SXON01 > SXON01. The sequence goes on from SXON01000145.1 coordinate 2,055, forward strand.
ACTCGTGGAAACTGCTCGACAAGCAGGTGACGGCGCCCGCCTTCGCGCAGCTCAAGGCGCTGCGCCACACCGCGATCCACGACCGTGACAACCTGCGGCCCCTCGACGCCTACCTTTTCGTCGCCAACCTCCGCTACTTCGCGGAGCGGCTGGTGTTGGTACTGCCGGACGAAAACGGCGAAGCCCCTCGTCTCGCGGGCGAGTCCCCGGCTCTTCCCCGGGAGCCCGCCCGCCCATGGCGCGCCGTAGACAGCGCCTTCCTCGACAGCCTCTCGTTGCTCCCGGGCGACGAGCTCGTGCGCTACTTCGACGGTGCCGACCCCGCCTTCGCCATCGGCGTAGACCCTCGGGTGCCGATGTTGCCGGTGGGACAGCGCGTGCTCGACGCGCTTCGCGCTGCTAACGGCGTCACCATCGACCTCCTTGCCGCGCCCACCGGCGAGGGAAAGTCAACCCTCCTCGTGCAGCTGGCGGCACGACTCGCACGGGAGCCCGACACGCGTGTGTACTGGCTCGACCCCGGGGCCGGCGGCTTCGACGTGGCGGCCACCCGGGCGCTGGTCGCGACCACAGGACGCACGGTGTTCGTGATCGACCAGCTCGACGAGCACGTGGATGGCATCGTGGGCCTCGTCCGCGGCCAGCGCGAGGTGATCCTCGGCTCTGCCGCGAGCGTGCATATCGTGGGCGCCTCACGACGCTACCGGTGGGAAGCGGCCGCCCCGAGGATCAAGGGCATCGGGAGTGCGTGTCAGACACGGCGCTACGACAGCGCCGGCATCGACCTCGCGAGCGCCCAGGCCATCGTTACCGCATGGGCAGGACAGGGGCGAGAGGGGCTGCGGAAACTCCACGACGTGCCGGAGCCTGCACGCGCTGAGCACCTGCTCGAGGCGGTGAGGGCCCGGCACGACAGCAAAGACGGGCTCTTTGGCGGGCTGCTCAACGTGCGCTTCGGGCCCGAGGAGCTCCGGGCACACCTGGTCTCGCTCATTGGCGACCAGGTCCGCGCCGACAACCAGGTGCACCTCGCTTACCTGTCCATCGCCTGCGCCGACGCCCTCGCCGTCGATGGGCTCGACGAGCGGGTCTTGTGCCAGGCGCTCGGCGTCAGCGAGCCGGACTTCCGGTCGCAGATCCGCCCGTCCCTTCGCGGCGAGGCCGTCGGTCCGACGAGGGGCGACGCGGGTGCAGCGTGGCAGGCGCGGCACGCCGACATCGCGCGCGCGGCGGTGGCGGTGGCGGTCGACACTCTCGGGGCCGCCACCGTTGGTCGCACCATCGCCGCCCTGGTGAAAGCGGCCGTCCGTCACCAGACGGCGCTCTACATCCCCATCCACGATCACGCGACCCTGACACACGTCGCGGTGTGGCTCGAGCGCCGCATCGGCGAGCAGCTGGGCGAGGCCGACGTGACGCACGACATCGCGGTGGAGGTGGCCCGCGCCGCCTGGTCCGCCGAGGCGCGAGCGGACTACCTCGCCGTGTACCTCTCGCGATTGCGTCGTGCGCGTCGACACCAGGAGGCCGCGAGCGTGGCCCGCGAACACTGGGACCCAGTGTGCGGGCAGGCGCCCTATCCGGATGCGATTCGGAGCGTGGCGATCAACTGGGCGCTCGCGGAGGAGGCCTTCCACAATCCCACCGACGCGCTGTGGCTGGCGATGCTGTCCCTCTCGGATCAACTCCGCCGACCCGGCGTGGAAGTGCCCGACCCGCTGAGCCCCCTCGATCTCAAGAAGGGGCTCTTGACCCTCGCCCGGCTGGCGTCGCGGGTGGGCTACGCGCAGCCCTTGTCCGACCCGCTCCGGGCCCTCGACGGCCTCGACGCCGAGCTCCCGACGGATGGCGACCCCGATCCTCCCGAGTCCTGGGCGCCCGCCGCGCCCGTGCCGCGGGCGAGCGAGCTGGCGGAGCGTCTTGCCCTGGTCGAGGGCCGCGCCGACGACACGCACCTGCCGGACGGCCTCAAGGCGCTCTGTCCGCTCACGTTCAACACGCTACGCACCGCCTACCAGCGCAACATCGCCTCGCGCTTCGGCCCGGCGATCCCCTTCTTGCCACCCCGCGACCAGAGTCACGACGCCACCGCCCTGTTCCTCGCCTTTTCTGAGTACCTCGCCAGCATCGGCTTCGAGCTCTTCCCGGCGCAGGCCGAGGCGGTCGAGGTGCTGGCCGAGGGGCCCAACCTGCTCTTGAACACACCCACGGGCTCGGGAAAGTCGATGGTCGGGCTATTCGCGCACTTCGCCGCCCTCGCCCAGGGCGTGCGGAGCGTGTACACCGCCCCCACCAAGGCGCTGGTCAACGAGAAGTTCTTCTGGCTCTGCAATCACTTCGGCGCGCGGCGGGTGGGCCTCGCCACGGGAGACGCCACGGTGAATCACGAGGCGCCCGTGCTCGTGTGCACTGCCGAGGTGCTCGCGTCGATGGCGCTTGGCGACCCGGACCCGTCGCGCTTCGACTGGATCGTGATGGACGAGTTTCACTACTACGACGACGCCCAGCGGGGCCAGGCGTGGCTGCTGCCGCTGCTGGAAATGCGTCACGCGCACTTCGCCCTCTTGTCGGCGACGGTCGGCAACGCGGCGGCCCAGGCCAAGACGGTGGCGGCCCAGACGGGGCGGCCCACCCGGCTGGTCCAATCCGACGTCCGCCCCGTGGCGCTGGAGTTCGAATACAAGGAACAAGTCCTGCGGCAGAGCCTCGTCGACATTCGCGACAACAAGCTTTGCCCCGCCTACGTGGTGTCGTTCACCAAGCCGGACGCGGCCGAGCGCGCCGCCGATCCTATCCGCATGGTGGTTACCGAAGGGCCCCGAGACACTGATGAACGCAAGCTCAAACGAGCGAAGTTGCTCGAGTCTTCCCGGTTCGACACCCCCTACGGATCGACGCTCCGAAAGCTCCTCCGCGACCGCGTGGGCGTGCACCACGCTGGGCTCTTGCCACGCTATCGGCTCCTGGTCGAACGCTGCGCGCAGCAGGGGCTCCTCGACTTCGTGAGCGGCACCGACACCCTCGGCGTGGGGGTGAACCTGCCCATCCGGACTGTCCTGATCACCCAGCTCTACAAGCGGGACAACCACGAGGTGCGCCACCTCAGTGCCCGAGAGTTCCACCAGGTGGCCGGGCGCGCGGGACGCAAGGGGCACGACGACCAGGGCACCGCCTGGGTGCAGGCACCCGAGCACGAGATGCAGAACCGTCTCGACAAGGCGCTGGGAAAGAAGAAGAAATCACCCGCCCAACCACCCGAAGGCTACAAGGGCTGGTCGCGCGACAAGTTCGAAGGGCTGGTGAAGGAGTCGGCCTCGCCGCTGACCACGCGGCTGAATGTCGACGGGGCCCTGGTCATGCGGATGCTCAGCCGGAAGGGAGGAGGTGTCAACGCGCTCCGCTCGCTCATCGACCGGGCGCAGTTGACCCGAGGGGAGACGGAACGCGCCCACGCACGTTCCCGGGAACTACTGGCGAAACTCGGCGCGACGGGGCGCGTGCAGCCCGACGCCCACGGCGCACTCCGCATCGAGTCGATCGATGATGGAGGCCGCAGCGAGCGCCCGCTGCACATCTGGCTCAAGCATGCCCTCCTCGCCGACGCCTTCGACGCGCGGCTACCGGATTTCGCCCTCCGAGTCCTGAGCTTCGTCGAGTCGGTGCTCTACGAGCCCACCAGCGTGCAACGGGCACAGCTGCGGGCCGCGCGCAGCAAGGCCAAGCAGGAAGCGTACGCGGCGCGGCGAGCGGGCGACACCGAGGCGGCCGAGGCCATCCAGGGGAAGATCGACAACGACGCGGTGACGCGGGAGTCGCCCTGCGCCGACGAGATCCGAGTGTCCTTCGAAGCCTGGCGCGTGTTGAACCCATGGTACGAGGGGCCGCCGCCGGAGCCTCGCTTCATCCTCCGCGAGATGTACGAGGGGCACTTCGGCTTCAACGACTACATCCACGAGTACCGGCTGGGCTACGAGGAGGGCCAGCTCCTGCGCTACCTGTCGGAGGCCTACCGCGTGCTCGAGGTGGAGCTGCCGGGCTTTCAGTACATTCAGAATCACTTCGAGCTGCGCGAGCTCCGCGCCTGGCTCGACACCCTCGTGCGAAGCGTCGACGCCAGCCTGGTGCACGAGTGGGAGCGCTTCATGCTCGCCAGCGACGTGTCGGAGATCGAGGAAACCGCCCCGCCCCGGCCGCCGCAAACCACGCTGGACTCGCCGCAGTTCCGCCGCGAGCTGCGAACGGCGGCCTTCGGCTGGGTTCGCGCCTTCGCCCGCCTCGGCGACTCGCACCTCGAAAACGACGCTGCGGAGGCGCTCGCCGGGCCGGGCTTTGCTACCGAGTCCGCCAAGGACGCCTACCGGCAATTCCGTCGCGAGCATCAAGGCCTCATCATCGACGCCAACGCCCGGGGCCCCGAGCACTTCCAGTACGAGGGCGGCCGTGTTTTCCAGCAACTCGTCGACGAGGAAGGCGATCTGGACTGGGTGATCGAGGGCGAGGTCGATCGCGAGCTAAGCCAGCGGGAGGGCTTCGTCGTGGTGTTCGTTCGCCGCATCGGCCCGGCGTAGCCTCACGGGATAGCCGGCCCCCCATGTTCCAGACCGACCTCCTCTCCTCGCAGACCATCCTCGTCACCGGCGGCGGCTCGGGCCTCGGCCGCGCCATGGCCGAACGTTTCGGCGCGCTCGGCGCCCGTGTCGGCGTACTCGGCCGCCGGGTGGAGCCCCTCGAAGAGACCGTCGCCGCCATCCGTGCCGCCGGGGGCACTGCGGCCTGCGCCAGCGCCGACGTGCGCGACCCGCACGGGGTGCACCTCGCCATCGACGCGATCGAGGCCGAGCTTGGCCCGGTCAACGGGCTGGTGAACAACGCGGCCGGCAACTTCCTCTCGGCCGCGGAAGACCTCTCGCCCAACGCCTTCGACAGCGTCGTGCGCATCGTGCTCCACGGCACTTTCCACACCACTCAGGACGTGGGCAAGCGCATGATCGAGCGCGGGACGGGCGGCACGATGTTGTCGATCGTCACCACCTACGCCTGGATGGGCTCGGCCTTCGTCCTGCCGAGCGCCTGCGCCAAGGCCGGCGTGCTCGCCATGACGCGGTCGCTGGCCGTCGAGTGGGCCTGCTACGGCATTCGTAACAACGCCATTGCCCCGGGCCCTTTCCCCACCGAGGGCGCCTTCTCGCGACTCATGGCAGGCGACATCGAGGAGCAGGCCAAGAAGCAGATCCCGCTCGGCCGCTTCGGCGAGCCCGGCGAGCTCGCCAATCTTGCCGCCTATATGATGTCGCCCGGGGCCGCCTACATGACCGGCGAGTGCGTGGTGCTCGACGGCGGCGAGTGGCTGCGCGCCGGCCAGGAATTCAGCCGCTACACCGAGTATCCGCGAGAGGCGGTGAAGCAGGTCTTCGGGGCGATGCGCCCGCGGAAGTAGCTGGGGCGTCTCACACAGGTGATCGTGTGTGTCCCTGCACACATGCGCGACTCAATCCGAGTTCAAGCTCCCATTCCGCGTGGCACGCTTCCTGCTCCGCCCCTGTGCGATCCGGAGCATGCCCATGCCTTTCAAACACATCGTCGTCCCCGTCGACTTCTCCAAGCCCTCCCTGCACGCCCTGCGGATGGCCATCAACCTCGCCCGCCACGGCAAGGCCCGGCTCACGCTGATCCACGTGATCCTGCCCCACGTCTCGGCGCTCGCGGCCGATGTCCCGGGCTGGGCGGCCTTCGACCCCGAGCTCATCCTCCGCTACCAGCAGGAGCTCGAAACCGAGGCTCGTCACGGGCTCGAGCGCACCGCCAAGGAAGAGGTTCCGGAAGATGTTCCCTACGAGATCGTCGTGGTGACCGGCCCCATCGCCGACAGCCTCAACGACGAGGTGAAGTCGCGACAGGCCGACCTCATCTGCATCGGCACCACCGGCCGCACGGGCCTGCCTCACCTGCTGCTCGGCAGCGTGGCGGAGCGCCTCGTGGCCCGCTCCTCCGTCCCGGTGCTGGTGGCCCATTGAGCCCCGAGCAGGCGGTCGCTCTCCTCCCAGACTCCGGACGCGTGGCCATTGGTGCCAATGCCGGTGAGCCACGCGATCTGGTGCGCGCGCTGGGCGAGGCCGGTCCACGTTTCACTGGACTGGAGGTGGTGCAGGTGCTCTCCTTCGGCAGCGAGGCGCTGGTGCGGCCGGAGCTCGCGGGCCACCTCAGGGTCAACGCGCTCTTCATCGGCCCGGCCGTCCGCCAGGCCGTCGCCGAGCAACGTGCCGATTACACCCCGGTGTTTCTCTCGGAGGTCCCCGCGCTTTTCCTGCCGGGTGGTCCCCTCCCCCTTCACGCAGCGCTCGTCCAGGTGTCGCCCCCCGACGCCCGCGGCTGGTGCTCGATGGGCGTGACGGTCGACGTGATGCGCTCGGCGGTCGACAACGCGCCCCTGGTGATCGCCGAGGTGAACCCTCGCATGCCGCGCACCTTCGGCGACAGCTTCATCCACGTGTCGCGACTGCACGCCATGGTTCCCGTCGACCATCCCCTGCCCTCGCACGCCCCCGAGGTCGACGAGCCCACCGTGGTGGCGCGCATCGCTGATCACGTCGCCTCGCTGGTCGACGATGGCAGCACCATCCAGGCCGGCATCGGCGCCATCCCCGACGCCGTCTTGCGACGCCTCACCGACCGCCGCAACCTCGGCATCCACACCGAGCTGCTCGGCGACGGACTCGTCGATCTCATCGAGCGTGGCGTGGCCAACGGCACGCAGAAACCCTGGTGGCCCCGCAAGGCCGTCACCAGCTTCGTGCTCGGCACCCAGCGGGCCTACGACTTCGTCGACCAGAACCCGGCCGTGGAGATGCAACCCTCCGACGTGGTGAACGACCCGGCGGTGATCGCGCGCCACCCCAAGATGGTGGCGGTGAACAGCGCCCTGTCCATCGACCTGACCGGGCAGGTGAACGCCGACAGCATCGGTACGCGTTTCTACTCGGGCATCGGGGGACAGGTGGACTTCCTCCGGGGCGCCGCGCGCTCAGTGGGGGGCCGTCCGATCGTCGCGTTGCCGTCGACCGCCAAGGGTGGGACAATCTCGCGCATCGTGCCTACCCTCGCCCCGGGCGCCGGCGTCGTCACCAGCCGGGGCGACGTGCGTTTCGTGGCTACCGAGTTTGGCTGCGTCGATCTGCACGGCAAGAGCGTGCGCGACCGCTCCCGGGCGCTCATCAGCATCGCCCACCCCAACTTCCGCGACGCCCTGACCGAACGAGCGAGGAACCTCGGCTATGTCTGACGCCCTGCGCGCCCTTTTCCGTCGCGCTCACGGGCAGCTACCGCCCGCGCCCCAGCACGGCGTCGAGAGCTTCTATGCACTCGGCCACGAGCTCGACGTGGTGTGCGACGGCACCGCCTGCCACTTCGCGGGCGGACCGGGGATCGACCCGCAGCTGCCTCGCGTTCGCTGCGTGGGCCACTGCTACGAAGCCCCGTCGCGTCTCACGGGGCCTTCGGTCGCGACCGGCAACGGCCACCCTGCCCTCTTGAAGAACCTCGCCAGCACGCCCGTGGTGCTGCGTCACCTCCTCACCGACAGTCGCGGCGAGGCTGATCACGACGACCTCCCTTCGGGCGACGACATCCTCGCTGTCATCGAGGGCGTGGGCCTGCGCGGGCGGGGCGGCGCCGCCTACCCCACCGCCGCGAAGTGGAAGGTGGCAAAGGCTCAGCCCTCCGCCGAGAAATGGGTGGTGGCCAACGGCGACGAGGGCGACCCCGGCTCGTGGATCGACCGTTTGTTACTGGAACGTTCCCCGCACGCGGTGCTCGCGGGGATGCGCGCCTGCGGTCGCGCCATCGGCGCCAATCGGGGCGTGGTGTACATTCGCGGCGAGTACCCCCGGGCCCGCGCGGCGGTCGAGGCGGCGCTCGCCGAGGAACGTTTCGACGACATGCGCATCCACGTGGTGGGTGGGCATGGCAGCTACGTGGTGGGCGAGGAGACGGCGCTACTCAACGCCATCGAGGGACAGCGCGGCGAGCCCCGCCCGAAGCCCCCCTACCCGGCGGTGTCGGGGCTCTTCGGCAAGCCAACCGTGGTGCAGAACGTGGAGACGCTGTCGATCATCCCGCACATCGTCCGGGCCAACTCGGGAGCCAGCCACAAGGCGATCTGCGTGGCGGGCGCGGTGCGCGAGCCGGCCTGCGTGGAGGTGACCCTCGGCACGCCCTTGCGACGCGTGCTCAACGAGGCCTGCGGTGGTCCGCGCGAGGGCAGCCGGTGGACGATGGCGCTGGTGGGCGGCCCGCTCGGCCGGGTGATCCCGGCCGCGGCCTTCGACGTGGAGCTGGCGTACGACGCGCTCCCGGGCCTCGGGCATGGCGGCGTGGTGGTCTTCGACGCCTCGGTCAGCCCCGGGGCGCTCTTCCGCCACCTCGCCGAGTTCGCTCGCTCGGAGTCCTGCGGCAGTTGCACGCCGTGCCGGGTGGGCTCGGCCCGCATCGCCGACATGCGCGATACCCCCTCGCTCGACCGCCTGCTCACCACCATGGAGATGGGGAGCCTCTGCGGCTTCGGCCAGGGGGTGCCGCGACCGATTCGCGACCTGGTGGAACTCTGCGGCGAGCGGGTGCTCGGATGATCACGATCGACGGACAGGCGGTGGTCGCCCGGGGTTCCTTGCTCGACGTGGCGCGCGCCGCCGGGCGACCCCTCCCCACCCTGTGTCACGACCCCCGATTGCCACCCGGCGGGCACTGCCGCGCCTGCCTCGTCGAGATTGACGGCAAGCACGTGGCCGCCTGTACCACGCCCGCTCGAGAGGGCGCCGTGGTGCGCACCGACACCCCCGAGCTCCTGGCGTATCGGCGCGACCTCGCCGAGCTGGTGCTGGCCGAGGCCGGTCCGGCTGGCGAGGCGGCGCACACCCTCCACACGATGGGCGCCACCGGCGAGCGATACCGTCACCAGCGGCACGGTTTGCACGACACGAGCCACCCCGTCATCAAGATCGGGCTGTCCGCCTGCATTCTTTGCCGTCGCTGCGTGTCGGCCTGCGAGAGCGTGCAAGGGGAGTTCGTGCTCGCGGTGGCCGGACGCGGCGCGGGCGCGCGCTTGTACTGGGACGACGAGTTCGCCCACAGCGGCTGCGTGAGCTGCGGTGCCTGTGCCGCCACCTGTCCCACCGGGGCGATCACCGACTGTCACAGCCACAGCGGCGAGGTCGTCCGCACCACCTGCGGCTACTGCGGCGTGGGCTGCCAGCTCGACGTGCACGTTGCCGGGGGAAAGGACGGCCACGAGGCTCACATCACCCGGGTCGACGGCGCGAACGTGGCGCCGAACCGCGGCCACCTCTGCGTGAAGGGCCGCTACGCCTACGCCCACGCCCGCCACGGGGATCGGCTGACGACACCGCTCATTCGCGACGCCAGCGGCGTGCTCGTCCCCGCCACCTGGGCGGAGGCCATCGAGCGGGTGGCCAATGGGCTGCGCCCCGGCGGCGTGGCCGGGCTCTCCTCGGCCCGGTGCACCAACGAGGAGAACTACCTCTTCCAGAAGTGGATCCGCCAGGGCTTTGGCACCAACGACGTGGACTGTTGTGCGCGCGTGTGTCACGCCCCCTCCGCCGCAGGCCTGCGCGCTGCCTTCGGCACCGGCGCCGCCACCAACAGCTTCGACGACATCGAGCGCGCCGACCTCCTGGTGGTCATCGGCGCCAACCCCACCGAGGCCCACCCCATCGTGGGGGCCCGCATCCGGCAGGCGGTGCTCCGGGGGGCGAAGCTCATCGTCATCGACCCGCGCGCCACCGCGCTCACGCACGTCGCCGACGTTCACCTCCAGGTGCACCCCGGGGCCAACGTGCCGCTTTTCAACTCGCTGGCCAATGTGCTCGTGTCGCTCGGCAAGACCGCGCCCAGCGCCACGGGCTGGGACGAGTACGCCGCGGCCATCGTGGCCGACACCCCCGAGCGCTGGGCGAGCACCACCGGCGTTCCGGCTGCGGTCCTGCGGCAGGCGGGGCGGCTCTGGGCCGAGGCCAAGTCGCCGATGATGGTGCACGGACTCGGCGTCACCGAGCACCTCCAGGGCGCCGAGTCGGTCACGCTCCTCTGCAACCTGGCCGTGCTCACCGGCGCGTTGGGGCGCCCCGGCGTGGGCGTCAACCCGTTGCGCGGCCAGACCAACGTCCAGGGCGCGGCCGACATGGGCTGCCAGCCCGACTTCGGCGCCGGCTACCAGCCGGTGGGCGGGGCGCCCGGACGCCGGCTCCCCGATATCTACGAGGCGGCGCGCCGCTCGGAGATCCGCGCCCTCTACATCATCGGGGAAGACGTGATCGTCACCGACCCCGAGCCCGAGAAGGTGGCGGCGGCGCTCGACAACCTCGACTTCATGGTCGTGCAAGAGCTCTTCCTCACCCGCACCGCCGCCATGGCCGACGTCGTCCTCCCAGGAGCGAGTTTCCTCGAGAAAGACGGGACATTCACCAGCGGCGAGCGCCGCGTGCAGCGGGTTCGCAAGGTGCTCGATCCCCCGGGCCAGGCGCGCGCCGACTGGGAGATCCTCCTCGACCTGATGCACGCCACCGGTTGTCCCCAGCCCTTCACCTCGCCCGGCGAGGTGATGGAGGAGGTGAGCCGGGTGGCCCCGCAGTTCGCGGGCGTGTCGTACTCGCGGATCGAGCAGCTCGGCAGCATCCAGTGGCCCGCCCCGGCCGAGGGACACCCCGGCACCGCGATCCTCCACACGGCCGAGACCTTCCAGCCGAAGCTCCACGTCGTGAGCTGGAGCGCGTCGCCGGCCTTCCGAGGCGCGGGCCTCACCCTGATAACGGGCCGCCGTCTCGAGCACTACAACGCCGGGAGCATGACGCGGCGGGGCGTACCCGGGAAGATCGTCACCCACGACGAGCTCGAGATCCACCCCGCTGACGCCGCCGACCGTGGCATCCGCGATGGGGAGCGGGTGTGCATCCGCAACGAGCACGGCGAGGCCCAGGCGGTGGCGCAGGTGACCGACCGCGTGCGCGAGGGCGAGTGTTTCCTCACCTTCCACTTCCCCGAGACGGGGACGAACCGCCTCGTGGGCGGCGTGCAGGATCGCTGGACGAGCTGCCCCGAGTACAAGGTAGGACGGGTGGAGGTTTCCCGGGCCTAGTACCCCGGAAGCACAAACACCTGGCCGCCGTTGGTGGCGCTCTCGTCGGCATAGGGCGCGGACACCGCGAAGTCCTCGGTGCCGTCGCCATCGAGGTCGGTGAGGCCCGCCACCCGCGCGCCGAAGTAGCTACTGGCCGAGGGACCGGACCACGAGGCGTACTGGTCGGACGGCAGTGTGTAGGCACCGGACGCCTGGCCGCCCTGGAGGAGGTAGAGAATCCCCTCCCCGCTGGAACCACCCGTCGGCGCGCCCACCAGGAGGTCGTCGACACCATCGGCGCTCGCGTCGCCGAGCACCAGCGCGTAGCCCAGGTAGCTGCCCGAGGACTCGGCCGACGCCACCCAGTCGGCGGTGGCGAAGGTCTCGCTCCCGGACAAGGAGCCGCCCGCCCAGATGGAGACCGCACCGTAACCGTACGCGCCGAGGGCGAGGTCGTCCACCCCGTCGTCGTCGAAGTCGCCCACCGCCAGCGCGCCGTGGGTGCCGCCCAGGTAGGCGCTGGCCGCCGGCCCGGTGACCATCGTGTCGTAGGCCGACGACACCGTGGTGTCCGATTCACTCGGTGAGGACTCGCCCCCGTCGATCCAGCAGGTGCCCGCGTCGGTGCCACCGTCGTCGTCGCCCGGAGAGCAGCTGACGATGTCGTCGTAGCCGTCGTCGTCGAAGTCGCCGAAAACCACACCGGTACCAAGGTAGTCGGAGTTGCTGACACCCCGGACGTAGTAGCTCGCCTCGTCGGCGTCCATGCTCCCGGAGTCGTAGCCGTCGCCGTTGAGCGCCACGTACACGCGGCCGCGCGCGCTGGACGCGGACGGCGCCCCCATGGCGAGGTCGGCGCCGCCGTCGCCGTCCATGTCGCCAAAGGCCAGCGCCGAACCGAGGTAGCCGTTGTCGGACACGCCGATGATCGTCCCCTCGTCGATGCTCGAGGTCGAGTCGGTACCGGACTCGCCGTAGATGTCGAAAACGTACACCGAGCCGGCGTAGGTGCCGTCGCCCGCGTCGTAAGGTGCACCCACCGCCACCTCGCTGTAGCTGCCACCGTCGGCGTTGCCGAGCGCCAGCGCCGCGCCCGCCATGTCGGTGCTACCGCCATAAACGTCGAGGTAGCCGTCCTCGGCGTCGGCCGGGGTGTCGGCGTTGTCCTGGTCGTGGAAGCCCACGAGGCCCACGCTACTGTAGGTGTACCAGTAGTAGTCGTAGTCGTAGTAGGGCGAGCCGATGATCAGCTCGTCGTCGCCGTCGCTGTTGAGGTCGTCGCTCACGAGGAGCGCGCCGCTGCCGACGTAGTCTGAGCTGTTGCCGCCGGTCACGTACCAGTCACTCCAGTCCTCCGCCGCCATGTCGTCTTGGATGCCGCTGCAATCGTTGTCGGCGGCGTCGTAGCCCACCTCGGCCTCGCCGGGGTTCACGCTCGCGTCGCTGTCGTCACAGTCGGTGGCGTCCGTCACGTAGCCGCTCGGCGCGGTGCAGGAGACGGTGGTGCTCGACACGTCGCCGTAGCCGTCGCCGTCGCTGTCGGCGTAGTAGCTCGTGCTGCCGGCCAGGCCCTCGTCGACGGTACCATCGCAGTCGTCGTCCACGCCGTTGCAGGCCTCGGTCGCGGCTGGGCTCACACTCGCGGTCGTGTCGTCGCAGTCGGTGCTGTTGGCCACGTAGCCGGTGGGGGCCGAGCAGGCGTCGCGGTGGGTGGCGCTCTTTCCGTAGCCATCGCTGTCGGCGTCGCGGTAGTAGCGGGTGGCCACGCCCTCGTCGGTGTAGCCGTCGCAGTCGTTGTCGACCGAGTCGCAGGACTCGCTCGCGGCCGGGCTGATGGCGGCGTCGGCGTCGTTGCAGTCGTCGCCCGTGGCGAGGTAGCCAGCCGGGGCACTGCATGCCTCGCCCGCCGCAGTCTCGCCTCCGTAGCCGTCGCCATCGGTGTCGCTGTAGTAGGGCGTCATCGCGCCCTCGTCGATGCTGCCGTCGCAGTCCTCGTCGATCCCGTCGCAGGTCTCCGTGGCACCGGTGTTGACGGCGGCGCTGGTGTCGTCGCAATCGGTGCCGCCGTAGGCGCTGTCGTCCTCGCCGTCGCCGTCCTGGTCGAAGTCGCTCCCGCCGTCGCAGTCCTGGTCGATGCCGTCGTACCAGATCTCGGTCGCGCCGTTGTTGATGCTGGCGTCGGTGTCGTCGCAGTCCTGGCCGCCGTAGTCGCTGCTCTCGGAGCCGTCGCCGTCCTGGTCGTAGTCGCTGGCACCGTCGCAGTCCTGGTCGAAGCCGTCGTACCAGGTCTCCGGGGCCGAGGGGCTCACCGTCACGTCGGCGTCGTCGCAATCGTCGCCGCCGTAGGTGGCGTCGTCGTGGCCGTCGCCGTCCTGGTCGTAGTCGGACAGGCCGTCGCAGTTACTGTCGACGCCGTCGTAGTAGGTCTCGCCGGCGGCCGGGCTCACCGCGGCGTCCGCGTCGTTACAGTCGCCAGTCACCTCGCTGTAGCCGTCGCCGTCGCGGTCTTCCGTGCTCCGGGCCTCGTCCACCTCGCCGTCACAGTCGTCGTCCACCCCGTTGCCCTCGGTCTCGAAAACCCCGGGACTCACCGTCGCGTCGGTGTCGTTGCAGTCGCTTCCGCCGTAGCTGGCGGCGTCGTAGCCATCGCCGTCCTGGTCGTAGTCAGAGCGGCTGTCACAGTCGCCATCGACCCCGTCGTACCAGGTTTCCGCTGCGGACGGATTCACGCTCGCGTCGGTGTCGTTGCAGTCGTCGCCGCCGTAGGTGGCGTCGTCGTGACCGTCGGCGTCCTGGTCGTAGTCCGACAGGCCGTCGCAGTCCTGGTCGATGCCGTCGTACCAGACCTCGTCCGCGCCGCCGTTGATCGCCGGGTCGTCGGGGTCGCAGTCCTCGCTGTCAACGTAGCCGTCGCCGTCGCTGTCGAGCTCGGCCGTGCCCGCGAGGGCCACCACCACCGAGGGCTCGTCGGGGTCGTCGGAGCTGATGGTGAGCGCGCCGGTGTACTCGCCCACGTCGGAGGGCGAGAAGGTGACCGAGAGCTCGGTGCTGTCGCCGGGAACGAGGTAGGCGCCGGTGCTGTTCACCCGGAAGGGGGGCGAGCCGGTGGTGATGGTGATCGAGGCCGTGAGCGGCAGCGTGCCGACGTTTTGCACGGTCACCGTGCCCGTCGACACCTCGCCCACCGCCAGGAGCCCGAGGTCAAGCTCCAGTGGCGACACGTCGATGTCGGCCGCGTCGACCACGCCGGTGTCGCCGCTGTCGGTATCGGTATCGGTGTCATCGACTCCGCCCTCGGTGTCGCCGGTCTCCTTCGCGTCGTCGATCTCGTCGCGGCAGGCCAGGAGGAAGAGTGCAAGAGGAAGCAGGCGCATGGGGGGATCCGGGGACTCACGCGCGTGGTGCCCGGACGAGGCCTATTAGATCCCGTAGAACAGGTACGCCGCGCCGGCCTCGGCCCCGTTGTCGTCGTTCCCCGGTGCGCCGAGCAGGAAGTCGGCGTTGCCATCCCCGTTCGCGTCGCCGTCGAGGGCGAGGCTCGTGCCCAGGGTGTCCCGCGTGACGAGCCCGTGGAGGAGGCCGTCGGCGTCGGCGAGATCGACGCTCCCGGAGAACGGCCCGCGCACGAGGTAGGCCGCGCCGGTGTCGGCCCCGCGGAGGTTCTCGCCGGTGGCGCCGATGGCGAGCTCGGCCCAGCCATCGCCATCCACGTCGCCGCCGGTGGCCACGGTGGTGCCCGCGCGGTTGCTGGTCTCGGCATCGGCCAGGACTGCCGCCGCGCCCGACAAGGACTGGGTGCCCGTGGCCGCGAAGGGCACCACGTAGCTACGGCTTCGCATGGGTGCGCCCACCAGCGTGTCGTCGAGGCCGTCGCCGTCGAGGTCGGCGCCGCCATCCACCGACCAGCCCGCCCGGTCGCCCGTCGTCTCGCCGGTCCACTTGGCATCGGCGGCCGAGAGGTCGATCGTGCCCGTCACCGGGCCGAGCAGCACGTAGGCGGCGCCGGAGCGGCTGCCCACCGTGGAGTCGCCCCAGGCACCGACGACAATGTCGCCGAGACCGTCGCCGTCCACGTCGCCGGTGCTTGCGAGCGCCGTCCCGGCGCGGTCGAGCGACACCTCGCCCACAAGCTTGGCCTCGGCGCCGGCCAGCGAGAAGGTGCCGGTGTGGGCGCTGTCGATCACGTACACCGCGCCTGCCTTGCTGCCGCCCGCGTCTTCGTAGGGTGCGCCGACCAGGAAGGACACGCCGCCGTCGGCGTCGACCACGCTGTCAACGTCGTAGCCCGCCCAGTCCACGGCGTTGACACCGGTGAAAATGGCCCGTTGCGAAGGCAGGTCGATGTCTCCCGACAACGGCCCGGTGACGACGTAGGCACCGCCCGCGTCGACCCCGGATAGACCGTCGGCGTAGGCCCCGACGAGCATGTCGTCGAAGCCGTCGCCATCCACGTCGCCCGCGGCGGCGATCGCCCAGCCGACGTAGTCGGAGCCCGTTTCCCCGATCAGGCGGACGGGAGCGTCCTCCAGCATGGTCTCGGCGGTGGGGGCGGAGAGAATCCACGCCACGCCCGCGTCGGTGCCGCCGTCGTCGTTGAGCGGGCCGCCCACCGCGATCTCGTCGAGCCCGTCAGCGTCGAGGTCGCCCACGAAGGCCACCGAGCGGCCCGCGTCGTCGCCCGCCGACTCGCCGTACATCTGGGCGTCGGCGGCATCAGCCTCGCGCTCACCCCAGGGGCCGCACATGTCGCTCACGCCATCGCAGTCGTTGTCGACACCGTCGCCACATACCTCGGTATTACCTGGGTTGGCGGTGGCGTCGGCGTCGTCACAGTCATCGCGGCTCGCGGCGTAGCCGGAGGGGAGGTCGCAGGCCTCGGTGGTGCTCCCGATGTCGCCGTAGCCGTCGGCGTCGGCATCCTGGTACCAGGTGCTCTCCGCGACCGATCCGAGCTCGTCGATCTCGCCGTCGCAGTCGTTGTCGACCTCGTCACAACGCTCGGAGTGGGCCGGCGAGGCGCCAGGGTCGGTGTCGTCGCAGTCGGTGTCGTCGGCCACGTAGCCAAGGGGCGTCGAACACGACCAGAGCGGGCTCGCCGCGTCGCCATAGTCGTCGGCGTCGGTGTCCGCGTACCAGTACTGCGCACCCACCGTGGCGCCGTCGTCCGCCGCGCCGTTGCAGTCGTCGTCAATGTCGTTGCAGATCTCGGTGCCCGCGGGGCTGATCGACACGTCGTTGTCGTCGCAGTCGTCGCCCGTCGGGTAGGCGTCGGTTGGCTGGGTGCACGAGGTGCGCAGGTTTGGCCCGCCATAGCCGTCGCCGTCGCTATCGAAGTGCCAGGTCAAAACGTCGATCGACGAGACCTCGTCGGTGCCCTCGTTGCAGTCGTTGTCGACGCCGTCACACACCTCCACGCCGCCGGGCGACACCATGGCGTCGGCGTCGTCGCAGTCGCCGGCGTCGGTGACGTAGCCCGTAGGCGCGTCGCAAGCGCGCTCCATGTCGCTCCCGATGCCGTAGCCGTCGCCGTCGCCGTCGCCGTACCAGGCGGGCGCGTCGTCGGCGTCGGCCTCGTCGGTCACGCCGTCGCAGTCGTTGTCGAGACCGTCGCAGGCCTCCTCGCTCTCCGGGTTGACGGCCACGTCGCTCCCGTCGCAATCGTCGTCGTTGCGCACGTAGCTCTCGTCAGGGGCGCAGCCGGTGACGGCGTCGAGGGGGTCGCCGTAGCCGTCGCCGTCGGCGTCGGCGTACCAGGTGCCGGTGCACGCCTCGGGCGTAGGGGTGCCGTCGTCGTCGTCGGCCGGGATCTCGCCGCCACCACCGCCGCCGCTGGTGCCGGTGTCGACGAGCTCGGGGGCGGAATCACCGGTGTCGACCACGGGACTACCCCCGCCGGTATCGCCAGGAAGCTCCGCCGCGTCGCCGCCGCCTTCTTCCTCGGCCGGGGGCTCCCCCGCGCAGCCAGCGTCGTTGTCGTCGGCGAGACCGGAGCAGTCGTTGTCGAGCCCGTCGCACACCTCGACGCCCTCGGGGCTGGTGCTGCCGTCGCCGTCGTCGCAGTCGCCGCCCCCCTCCACGTGGTCGATCGGCGCGTCACACGCCGACTGATACACTGATACATCACCGTATGTATCACCGTCGTAATCGGCATACCACACGGTTGCGTCGATGGCATAGTCATCATCAGCCACGCCGTTGCAGTCGTTGTCCACGCCGTCGCACCACTCGGAGGCCCCGGTGTGATACATGGATGATGTATCATCGCAGTCGGTCTTGTCCGAGACGGTGGTGGGATCGCCGCTGATACAGGAAACGGGGCTGGCGGCATCGCCGAAGCCGTCGCCGTCGGCATCGAGGTAACATTCGAGGTCGAGCGGGTCGCTCGGTGCGCTGTCTTCGCTGGGCGTGCCGGTACCACTGTCGATGGCGGCGGTGTCCAGGTAGGGGGCCGTGTCGGTCTCGGGGCTGCCGGTGTCGACCGGCGTCGCGGTGTCGTTGGCCACCGGTGTGCCGGTGTCGACCGTCGTGCCCGTGTCGACCGGCGTGCCGGTGTCGGCCGTGTCGAGCGGGCCGGGCAGGTCGCCCCCAGTGGTGCCGCCGGTCGGCGGGATGACTGGGTCGCCCGTGTCGTAGAGTGCTGGTTCTCCTTCGGAGATATCACCAGTGTCGGTGCTGGGCGCGGTGTCGACAGGGACGGTCTCGACCTCCAGACCCAGGCTCTCAGCCTCGACGGGCAGGTCGTCCACGGTGATGAGCCCCGGGTTGGCCTCGCAGCCGGCCACAAACACGAGGAGGGCATCAAGTCGAAGGCGCATGCCTCCGTGTCGGACACGGTCGGCGGGACTTGAGCGACCGTTTCTGTGGACGCGTCAAGAGCTATCTCTTAACTCTTAACCTCCGGCACCTTGGCCCAGGGGGGTGCCGTCGGCGAGCACGCCGAGATGCATGGCGGCCACGCAGTTTTCGACGGGGTCGAGCCAGGGGCTGCCAGAGTCGCCCGGCGCGGTGCGTAGGCCCGGGGCGAGGAGCAGGCCGACCGGCGACACGAGCAGAGGCGCGCGCTGGGTGGGGTCGCGGGGGAGGACCACCTCGGCGGGGAGCCGAGTGCAGGCGCGGAGCGGCGCGAGGCTGATCGGGGACGGCAGGCGCAACCAGGCACGATCCGCCAGCCAGCGGGCGTCGCCCATGGAGAGCGAGAACGCGGGGTCCACCTCGACGATGGCCTCGATCTCGGGACCGCCTGCGAAACGGAGCCAGGCGTGGGCGAGCACGTCGCCCCCGCGCCACGCGCAATGCGCGGCGGTGCGCGCGCGCTCAGGCTCCACGAGATGAGCCGTGCACCGCTCCTCGTGACCGCTCTCGAAGCGCGCCACGAGCGAGGCAATCACCAACGATTGCAGCGGCTAGTTCCGCTTGGCGTTGTACTTCACCGTCGAGTAGCCGCCGCAGCTGGCCGAGGCGACCGTCTCCACCGTCCACGAGGCCTTCCAGCGCTCGCTTCCCGCGCTGTACTGCGTGCCGTCGGCCTTGTAGGCCTGCTTGATGCCGGGCCAGACAAAGTCGGCCTCGTAGCAGAACTCGTCGACGAAGGTGTTGCTCACCGGCTGGTCCTGGGCGTCGACCGCCTGGCGAACTGTCCAGTAGGCGGTCTTGTTTTCCCAGGTCGACCCGGTCTTCGCGCGGGAGGTGATCTTGTACACCTGGCCGGGACGCACGTCGCGCCAGCCCAGGTTGGTGTCGGTCGGCGCGCTCGGGAGCGTGTTCTTCCAGCAAGTCGCCGTCTGGCTGAAGTCAGTGCTGTTGCTGCCGGTGCAGAGCTGCGACTCCACCCGGCGCGACTGCTTCCAGCCTCCGGCTTTCCCGCCGGTGTGGATGCTCGAGTCGTAGGTCTCGCCGTTGCAGGCGAGGTCGGAGCTGCCGTCCCGCATCGGCGTGATCAGCCACACCACCGGAGAGCTGAAGTAGGCGGTGAGCGGGCCGCCGCCGTCGGGGTCGGTCGCGGGCTCAGGGAAGTAGAAGTCGAAGTTGCCGCTCGAGGTGTCGTCGTCGAAGCAGAGCCACTCGGTGTGGGCGGAGGTGGGCCCACTCCCCTTCACCGACCAGAGCGCGACCGGCGCCGAGTCGCTGCCGCCGCGCGCGTACAGGGCACGGACCCCGAAGGTGCCGTCCCAGATCTCGGCTGCCTGCGGGACCGCGCCCTCAGTGAGCGGCACTTCCTCGGCAAAAGAATAAGCAATAGTCAGCATGACGAACATTCGCGCCTCCGTGGTGAGCGCGCGATGGTACTACACCACCTCGGCGGGAGCCAAGAGCACCCGACGAATTGTTCGGCTCGCGGGCCGCTCGCGGCCCCAGGCGAGCACCCGCTCATTCTCCTCGGGGGTGAGCTCGCGGCCGCACAGGCGCAGGACGGCCAGGGCCTCGCTGATCGAGTCGGCCGGACCCGTGGCCAGGGCCAGCACCCGCCGCAGGTCGGCCTCGGCATCCACACCACACAAGAGCGCTGCCCCGTGGGCGAGCGCGTTGACCGCGAGGTGGCTGGGAGGCCGTTTCACCCGAGCCGCCTCCAGCGCCCAGCGCAGCCCGAGCTCGCGCTGGTCAGTGCGCCAGGCCAAGCCGGCCTCCAGCGTGAGAGCGAGGCCGTGGGACCACGCGTCGTTCACCAGCCGCGACGCCTCGATCCACTCCGGATCGGGCCGGACGACACGACCCAGGGCGTTCTCGCAGATACGACAGGTGGTCAGCACCTTCGCGAGCCGGCCGCACAGCCGACGCGCGTCGAGCGCCTCGACCAGCGGCGCCGCCGCCGCGAGGGAGTCGGCGGGGCGGAGCCCATCGGAGAGCGACAGCGACAGATTCGCGATGGCTATCGTGCGCTCGAAGAAGTCCGGCGCGCGGTCGAGCGCGGCCTGGAAGATCATCGACGCCTCGTGGAAGCGCATCGCCTGGTAGGCCTCGAGACCCCGCCAGATCGCGACGCGGCACCCGAAGGCCGCGTCGTCGCGAGCGGCCGCAGCCGCCTCGTCGAGCAGCGACTCTACGCGCTCCACCCCGCCGAGAATCGCGTTGCGCACGCGGAGGCTGTAGTAGGCGCGCTGCAGGAACCGATTCGGGATCGGGCCGAGGAGCGCGAGGCGCCCCGCGGACGCGGCGTAGGCCGAGTCGAGGGATTCCAGGTAGGCGCGCAGCAGGTCTTCCGCGTCGGCGTCTCCGCCTCCGGGCAGCGCCTCGATCAGCCCGTGGGCGTGATCCACGGCGGCGCGGGAGCCGTCCGTCAGCGCCGCCGTCACCACGTCGTCGAGAATCTCTCGGCAAAGCTCCGCCTGCCCGGCGAGGCGCGCGGCCGACCAGGCCGCCGTCAAGAGCCCGAGCGCGTGACCGGCTCGCCCGTCGGCCAAGAGGAGCCGCGCCGCGATGGCCGCCTCCTCTGCCGCCTGCCCCACCCGCCCCGCGGCGAGGAGCTGCCGGACGCGGGCGTCGCTGCCACCCGGGAGCACCGACGCGATCGCCGCGTGCATCGCCGAGCGCTCGCTCTCCTCCAGGGCATGGAGCCGCGACGGCGCCAGGCGGGCACGGAGCTTGCCCAGCGCCGACACCTCGATGGCGCCCAGGTTGCGGAGCGCCTCGATCTCCACCTCGAGCTCCCAGCCCGGCAGTCGGGTGGCGCCACCCAGCGACTCGGCGTCGAGTTGTCCGTCGCCGAGCACGATCCAGCCGAGCAACTCCTCGAGTGGGCCGGAGATCGCCGCCGCCAGCTGGACGGTCCACACCGGGGCCGATCCGGCCGCAACCCCGCCTTCAAGCTGCGCGAGCGCGTTGCGGTCTATCCGGACTCGCCCGTCGTCCCAGCGCGCGAGACCGGCGGCTACCCAGGCATCCAGCTCCATCACCAGGCGTCGGGCAAGTCCCGTCGAGCGTCGGACCAGCTCGCGGGCGCTGTCCTCGCGGAGGTGCAGCACCACGTCGGGACCATGGAACAGGTCCCGCAACTCCTCGTTCCCGAGCTCCGCGATTCGGACCGCGTCCGGGGTGTCCAGCACGCGGATGACGCAGGCCTCCGTGCGCACCACCTCCAGTAGTCCCGCGGTCCAGGGATCGAGCCGCGCGGCGTCGTCGGCGAGCAGGACCACTCGGCGGGAAAGTCGAGCCCGCATGGCGCTCTCCCAGGCGCTGCCGCTGCCGTCGCCCGGCGTTTCGTGGATCAAGGTCCTCATCGACTCGAACGGACGACCACCCGGTTGAACGCGGAGGACCTCGATCCCGTCTGCCTCCAATCGCACCCGTAGCTCGCCGAGCAGGCGCGAGCGTCCGCTTCCCGCGGGCCCGGCCACGGCGATGGACCGGCCCGAGCGCGCCGCGGCCAGAAGCGCACGGATCTCCCGCTCCCGGCCGACGAAGGGGATCGCGTGCGGGCGGACGATGGCCTGATCGCTGGCGATCGCCTGGAGCCGCTGCACCACCGAGAGCGTGGTGGCGGGGCGCAAACCCGGGTCGATCGCGAGCAAGGCATCGACCAGGAGGGCCAGCGCGGGCGGCAGGTCGCGAGCGCGGTCGGCAATGCGAGGGACCGGCGGCGTGTTGCGATCGAACATCCGACGAGAACCATCGTGCTCCGCGAACGGCCGCCGCCCGCTGAGCGCCTCGTACATCATCACGCCGAGCGAGAAGAGATCGGCACGCGCATCCACCGCCTCCCCGGCGAGGTGCTCCGGGGCCACGTACTGCGGCGTGCCTGCGACGCCGTCGGGGCCGGTGCCCCCGCCCAGTGCCGCGCCACAGGCGATGCCGAAGTCCACCAGCGTGACCCGCCCCTCGCCGTCGACCAGCACGTTGTCTGGCTTGATGTCGCGGTGAATGATGCCCGCCGCGTGCACCCCCGCGAGCACGCTGCTGAGGGCCAGAGCCCGTGCCGTGACCAGCGGCCACGAGCCGCGTGCCCCATCACCGGGGAAGGGTGAGCCCTCGGCCAGCTCCATCACGATGAAGTAGTCGCCCAGTTCGTCGACACCGGCGTCGAGCAGCCGCGCCACGCCGGGGAGGTCGAGCAGGCGCAGCGCCGTGATCTCTCTCTGTACCGGGGCGCGCTTCGCGGTGTCCGACACCTCCACCAGCTTGATGGCCACCGGTCGCTGCGTGGCGCGATCGAGCGCTCGGAACACCCGGCCGCCGCCGCCCGCTCCGAGCAGGTCGAGGCAAGCGTACCGGCCATCGACCAGCCTCAGCACATCGGTATCCACGCGCGCCGCTAACCGTCGAAGCGTGAGAGCGTCACGACGTCGCCTGTCACCGTCGCGTAACTGCGATGACTGACCCAGTCTCCCGTGTTGACAAAATAGCCTTCAACCCTATGTAAGAGGCGTGGCCCATGCGTGTGACCCATCGCGACGAGCGCCTCGGGACGCGCCGCTGCGAGCGAAAGCTGGACCTCCTCCAGCGACGCGTCGGGCATGCCGTGGGGGTTCCCGGCAAGGCGATGCAGGAACGCCCAGGCCCTTTCAGGTGACATCGCGTCCACCATCAGGCGAAAGGCGGGGCCGCGCAGAATCGCGTGCAGCGCCCGGTAGCCCAGCGAAGTATCGGCCTCGTCGCCGTGTGAAAGGCAGGCGTCGAGCAGCCCCAGGCGCACGCTGACCAGCGCCCCGGGCCGGGATTCGGTCGGTACGGTGGCGCCGCGGGCACCGAAATAGCCGATCGCGTGGAAATCGTGATTTCCAGGCAAGTAGACCAGGTCGAAGTCGAGTAGTGCCCTGGCCACGGGCGCGTACTGCGGAAACGGGGCCTCGCCGTGATGCCACCAGGCCTGGAACGCATCGCCGAGCACACACAGCCGGGTGGACGGGGGTAGCCCGCCGAGAAAACGGAGGAAGTCCGCCTGCGCCGGGTGACCGGGGCCATCGAGGTGCAGGTCGCTGACGAGGACGGCGTCCACCGGGCCGGGCTATCAAGCCCCGCGATGGCCGCGCCCCTCGCCGACCGACTCCGACCTCGCACCCTCGACGAGATCCTGGGCCAGGACCACCTGCTCGCGCCCGGAGCACCCTTCCGCCGTGCCGTGGAAGCCGGCCGACTCCGCTCCGTGCTCCTCTGGGGCCCGCCCGGCTGCGGCAAGACCACGCTCGCCCGCTGCCTCGCCGAGGCAGCCGGCTACCGCATGGTCGCGCTCTCGGCGGTGCTCGCGGGTGTCAAGGAGCTCAAGGAAGTCATCGAGCAGCGACCCGCCATGGAGACGCGAGCGCTGATGCTCTTCGTGGACGAGATTCACCGGTGGAACAAGGCCCAGCAAGACGCGCTCTTGCCTCACGTGGAGTCGGGTGCGCTCACGCTCGTAGGCGCAACCACCGAGAACCCCGCTTTCCAGCTCGTCCCGGCCTTGCGCTCTCGCTGCGAGCTCCTCGTGCTCCGACCGGTGGAACCCGCCGCGGTCCGCGCCCTGCTCGACCGCGCCTGCGCCCACGAGACGATCGTGGCCGAGACCGACGCGCTCGACGCCATCGCGGGCGGTTGCGACGGCGACGCCCGTCGCGCGCTGTCGATGCTCGAGCGCCTGCACGACCGGGGCGAGGTCACGCTGGAGGCACTGCGGTCCCTGGGCAACGCGATCTTCCACGACCGCGACGGCGACGCCCACTACGACGTCGTCTCCGCCTTCATCAAGTCCTTGCGGGGTTCCGATCCCGACGCCGCGCTCTACTGGATGGCACGGATGCTGGAGGGCGGCGAAGACGCGATGTTCGTGGCCCGGCGCATGGTGATCTTCGCCAGTGAAGACGTGGGCAACGCCGAGCCGAGAGGGCTCACGCTCGCGGTGTCGGCCATGGAGGCGGTCGCTCGCATTGGCATGCCGGAGGCGCGGATCATCCTCGGCCAGGCGTGCACCTTCCTCGCCACCGCACCGAAGTCCAATGCCAGCTACAAGGGCATCGACGCCGCCATCGCCGAGGTGCGGCGGAGCGGTGCGCGTCCGGTGCCGGCCCACCTGCGCAACGCGCCGACCGCCCTGGCGAAGTCGCTCGGGCACGGGGAGGGCTACCAGTACCCCCACGACTTTCCGGATCACTTCGTCGAGCAAGACTACCTGCCAGACGGCGTCGACGGCGGGTTCTACCGGCCAACGGGGCTCGGCAACGAGAAGACCATCAACGAGCGGATGGCGTGGTGGAAGCGGAGATCCTCGGAGCGGAAGCCGCGCTGACCTACATCCAGAGGCCCCGGGCCATCCCGGCGGCCACGATGGGGATGACGCACACCAGGGCCACCTCGAGCTGCGAGAGGCGTCGCAAGGTGGGCGCGCGCGACAAGTCGAGGGGTTGCCCCTTCTGGAGGCGAACGCGCCAGACGATGAAGGTATACATCGGCCAGAGCTCGAGCAGGCTGGCCACGCCGTACAGCGACATCTTCACCCAGAACAGGTTGTTCGCCAGGTAGAAGGCAGTTCCTTTCTCCAGTCCGCCGAAGGCACGGGCCAGGCCAGAGGCGATCCAGAGCACCGCCGCGACGCCCCACCAGTTGTCCGCCCGAAGCACCGCCTCCACGTCGACCGGGTGTTTCAACCCACGCTGCCGCGCGAAAATCGCACCCAGCCCCACCCCCAGGGCGAGCACGTGCACGGCGCTGGCAAGGGCAGTGAGGAAGGGCACGCGGCTAGAAGCTGTACTCCACCGAGTATCCGCCCACGTTCACGATCACTGTGCCGCTGCCCCCGTAAGCGTCGATGTAGGCCGCGCGCAGGGGGTCGAGGTCGACCGTCACCACCTCGCTCATCCAGCCGTCGCATGCGTCGGGCTCGTCGCTCCAGTGGGACAGCTCGAGGCTGGCCTGGACCGGCGAGGACTCGGCGAAGGCCTGGTCGGGCCAGCAGGTGGCGAAGAAGTGCTCGGCGCAACCGCCGCCGTAGCTGACGCCGACGAGCAGCGAGTCACCGTCGAGCTCAACGCTGTCGACCGTGGTGGCGAGCCCTGTCCCCGACTCGCAGGCCGGGTAGGCGGTGTAGGCGTCGGGGTAGGCCCAGGTGCACACCTGGTCGACGCAGTCGTAGCCCGTGACCTCGGGGCAGTCGCAGGTCGACTCGGTGCCCAGCTCGCAGCCGGCCGTGCCACCCTCCCCGAGCAAGGCGTAGAACTCGGTGGTATCGGCGTCGGCGCGGGCCACCCAGTTGCGCGTGCAGCCGCAGCTGGTGCCGGTGAGCTCGATGCCGCAGTCGCTGGCTTGCTCGCAGGCGCGAATCTTGTCGGTCTCGGCGGCGAACTCGGCCTCGATGTCGTCGCAGGTGCGATCCGTCGAGGTGTCGGCGGTGTCGGCGGTGTCGGCGCTATCGGCCGTGTCGGCGGGGTGGCCCGTGTCGGCGGAGTCCTTGGGATCGGCGGGACAGGCGGCCAGGAGGAAGAGGATCATGTGCGCTCCGAGAGACTCACGGTAGCTGCAAGTTGCGTGCCGCCGCTAGCGGAGCGTCGGGAGCGTGGAGTAGGGTCCACCTGCGATGCGGCGCCATCTTCACCTCGTAGTGATCTTGGTCGCGGCGGGGGCGAGCGTGGGGACGAGCACGCCCCAGCAGGTCATGGCGGGACCGCACTGGGAGGCCACGGCCACCCTCACCCACGCCGAGGCGCTCGGCGTGGGCGAGACGTGGGCGGCCAAGATCCGTTTCTCCCTACGTCCACCGGAGCGCGGGTTGATGTCAGGGCACGTGACCATCTCGCTGGACGAGATTGACGACATCAACGACTACCACTCGTTGCGGGTGGACAACGCCTCGGGCGAGCAGCTGGGCCTGCTCACCTCGCCGCCGGGTGACGCGGCGAGGCAGTTGACGCTGGACGCCTTCGATGACTGTTCGCTCGGCAGGCCCTGCGAGGCGACCTACCGCGTGGTAATGACGAACGTCCGCGGCGCATCGGCCCCCCGGTTCACAGCCGTCGCCGAGGTGACTCACTCGGGCGGTCGCCGCGTGAATGGCGACGGCCAAACCATCGAGGCGTCGCTCGAGGAGATTGATCCCGCCCCCGTGGACGATGACACCGGTGCCCCGGTGGACAGTGGGAACGCCGACGACACCGGCGGGTCCAGCGACACCGGCGACCCGTCCGACACCGGCGGCCAGTGAGCGACCCCGTCCCGGAGGCGGCCGCCGCTCCCGCGCGCACCTCCCGCGCGAACGACGGCCGGGCGCGAGGGCTCCTCCACCCCGGCGCCCTCGTGGCCATCGCCACCCTGGTGGTGAACGACCACTTCCTGAAGCACCGCGTCCCGGGCCTCTTGACCGGGAAACTGTCCGACTTCGCCGGCCTTGCCTTCTTCCCCCTTTTCCTGCAGGCACTGGCCGAGCTTGCCGGCGCGCGCGTGTCGCGAGCTTGGCTCGCTGGGTGCACGGTCGCGACAGGCCTACTACTCGCCGCCGTGAAGACCCTGCCATGGGCCAACGCCGCCTATGTGTGGCTGGCCGGCTGGCTCCTCGCGCCCTGGGCGTGGGCGCGCGGCGCCAACTGGCCACCCGAGGTCGTGCTGCACCAGGACGCGACCGACCTCTGGGCGTTGGCGGCGCTCTGGCTGCCCTGGGCGTGGGGTCGGGACCGGCGCGGGTAGCGCGACGGGCCTAGCGCGGTGCCACCCAGCCGTCGGGCAGGTCCCGCTCGAAGTACTGCTCCATGTCGTCCTTGAAGGTCGGAGAGTACTCGAGATCGAGGGGATCCTGGCCGGCCCGCACCATCAGGTACCCCTGCCCGGTCACAGGCAGGCGCGATTGCTCGACCCCGCCCCTCCGCACCGCCACGTCCACCACGTCGGGGCCCGCGTACTCGGTGGCCGCGCCAAGCGCGATCCCCGCCTGCTGAGCGTCGTTGGAGTAGTAGGTCCAGTCGTCGCTCGTGCAGTAGTCGTCGGCGTGGACAACCAGGAGGCGCCAGTCGTCGACGGTGACGTCGATGACCAGGGTTTCGCGGGGTGGCGGGCCCGAGAGGTACCGGTGGGCGGCCTCGGTGCCGCCGAGGCCACAGGCGTGGCGGGAGAGGATCACCCTGCGGGCGGGATCACGGTACTCGGGGTGCGCAAGGAAGAAGGAACGCAGCTCCGCGGCGCGGTGGCCATCGTCCTCGTCGCCCGTCGTGCCCGGCATGATCTCCCACACCAGAGCCTCGCCGACCGCTCCGTCCACCCACTCGGAGTCGGCGAGCGGTGCGGCGACCGGCCCAGGCACCGCCAGCGGCCTGGCAGCCGGGCAAGCTAGCTGACTCATCGCCAGGATCATCGCGCCCTTCTCCGCGAGTCAAACCAAGTGGAGCCGAAGATGGGAATTGAACCCACGACCTGCTGATTACGAATCAGCTGCTCTACCCCTGAGCTACTTCGGCGAGCGCCCGGCTTCTATGACCGAGGTTCCACACCGTCAAGAGCCGCGGCCCGCCTACCTGAGCACGAAGTCGGTGAGCGACGCGCTGCCGTCGTCGTCGATCACCGGCGGTTCCACGTGGCGGCGGTACAGTTCCTTGAAGGGCACGTTCCCCGCGGCGAGTCCGTCGAGGTAGGCGATCTCCGCCTCGCCATCGACCGGCGCAAAGAGCCCAGCGCGGCCAACCGGGATGACCTTCCGCTCCATGAGGCCCAGGTGGTACTGCCGCACCCGCGCTGCGGTGGTGTACGTCCACACCGGGTGGTGATTGGCCAGGCGGTTGACCACGGCGCCGCCGCCGTCGATGTCGTCGAGGTGCAAGGCGCGCAGGCCGTCCACGCACTCCGCGACGAGGGTATCGTCGCGACCCGTCCACGCCGGGGTGCCGTCCTCGACCGCCATCTGCACGCTCACCTGGCCGGCAAGCGCGGGGTTGCCCGGGACCAGCCCGTGCCGCACGAGCCGGTAGGCCGCGAGGGGGCCACCGGCGACGTGCGCGACGAAGGGCAGCGCATGCCCCCCCCGCAGCGTGACCTCGAGGGCATGGCGACAGCGCAGTCGCGACACCTCGTTGGCGAGACCGCCTGGGGAGCGCTCACCGAGGAGCTCCACCACGCGACGCGGGGGAAGGTCGACGTACACCTCGCCCTCCACGTCGCCCATGGCGGTCGACACCACGCCGGTATCGAGACCGCGGATCTCCGCCCCCAGGACGACCTCCACCCCCTCGAGGTCGTGAGCGAGACGCGCGGCCGGCCCGGCCTCGTGCGCGTACCAGCGCGTGTCGCGACGGAAGCCGTGGTGAAACCGGGCGACGTTGACCGTCACCTCGTCGGGCTCACCGAAACGACGGCGGCAGTACGGCGCGTACAGCGCCTCGTGCACCGGCTCGCCGAAGTGCTGCACCACCCAGTCGCGGTAGGTACGCGTTTCCTTGCCGCCGCCGAGCAGGCGAGCGAGTTCGACCGCGCCTCGCGCCCGACCCCACGCCGAGAGCGCGGCCGGGAGGGCCGTCCCGTCGAAAAGCGAGGGCAAGACGGCACGCGAGAGCGGCAGCGCGTGCACACAGTCGCAGTCGCGACCGGCCACGAGCCCCGACCCGAGGCCGCGGACCTCGCGCCAGCCTGGCGCCCTCTGGGCGAACTCCTCGATCCCGAGCCCCACGGGGACGGACGGCGCCGTCACGCCGCCCGGATTCGGCCCTTCTTGCACGAGAACCACGCGCCGACCCGCGCGACGCAGCGCGCCCGCCGCCCGCACCGCACCAAGACCACCACCAACTACGACCACGTCTGCCATTCGCGACTCCGCTCCAACACGCCGCGCGATACGGGCGAGGAATGACCGGCCCCGCGGCGACCGCCGACGTAATCATCGAGCGCGAGGGGCGCATCGTTCTCGTTCGCCGCAAGTGGCCCCCGCCGGGGTGGGCGCTACCGGGCGGCTTCGTCGATGCGGGCGAGCGGGTGGGCGAGGCCGCCGTCCGCGAAGCCAAGGAAGAAACCGGGATGAACGTGCGTCTCACGGCGCTGTTACACGTGTACTCCGACCCGGTCCGCGACCCCCGGCGCGCGACGCTGTCAGCGGTATTCCTGGCCGAGAGCGACGACGCCCCCGAAGGTGGCGACGATGCCGCCGAGGCCCATTGGTTCAGCCTGGACGATCTGCCCTCCCCGCTAGCCTTCGACCACGCCCAGATCATCGAGGACTACCGGCGCTTCCGAGCCACCGGCGAACGACCGCCGCCGCTGAGGTGAAGGCTCTGGGCTGGAGGCTGCAGGCTGGAGGCACGTTCCCGAAGAGTCGACCGCCCTGCCTCCCCCTCCCCCGGAGGCACAACGCACACCACCGTGGCCACACGTCGGCTCCGGGAGGCGTGGCAGTTGCCGTATGACCGCCGCTCGCTGCCTACAGCCTAGCCCCGCGAGCCTCCAGCCTCATCGATACACCGCCAGCTGCGTGTCGCCGTAGGTGTACACCTTGTCCAGCAGCAGGGAACCGGCCGTCGCGGGCACCGTGGCACCCGCCCGTGACTCGGCGATCAGCACCTGTCGCGACATCGAACCAACCTGGGCGATCCATGCCGCGATGTCGTCGGCGAAGGGAGGGTCGAGGTACACGATGTCGGCGGCGACGCTGGCCCGCGTGACATCCGAAGCAAGAATATCGAGTGACGCACCAAGCGCGTCGCTGTTACGACGAATCGCGGCAAGAGACCGCGGCGCACGGTCGATCGCCGTCACCGGGCGGGCACCGCGCGACCAGGCTTCGAGGGCCATCAGGCCCGAGCCCGAGAAGCAGTCCAAGAAGGAGAGCCCTTCGAGGTCCTGTCCCAGGATGGAGAAGACCGCGGCGCGCGCGCGCGAAGAAGTGGGCCGCACGCCCTCCGGCACCGGCGCCGGCAGCACACGACCCCGCAAACTCCCACCTGTGACCTTGATCATGGGCTACTTGAACAGCTCCGTCGAGAGCATGCGGCGCCACTGGTCGGCGAGGCGGCTGTCGGCCGGAAGGGCGTCGAAAACCTCGAGCATCGCCTTCCGGCCCGCGTCGGCCTGGTAGGCGCGATCACGCTGGACGACGTGAAAGAACTTGCCAAGCGCGGCGTCCCACTGGCCCGCAGCGGCCAGCGAACGGCCGAGCGCGTAGGTCGTGGCCACCGATTCCTCGTGGTCGAAGTGGGCCTGCGCCTCCGCGAGCGGCAACGCGTCCCGAGCGAAGCGACCGCGCACGTCGTTCTCCCGTTTCCGGGGGTCTTCCGGGACCAGCTTGGCGAGGAATTGCTTCACCTGCGGCTCCGGTTGGGCACCGACGAACTCGGCGACGACCTTGCCATCGACGAAGGCCTTCACCGCCGGGATTCCCCGGATCTCGAAGCGCTGGGAGAGTCCCTGGTTCTCGTCGGTGTTCACCTTCACCAGTTCCCATTGGCCTTGAGCTTGGCCCTCGAGGCGCTCCAGGACCGGTCCCAACGTGCGACACGGACCACACCATGGAGCCCAGAAATCCACGACCACAGGTACACTTTTGGAACGCTCGATGACCTCGGTCTGAAACGTACTCGCACTCACATCGTGGGACACCTAGAACCTCCGGCGCGGCCTGCGCGCGATAGCTCACAGCTAGGCACGAGGCCCTGGATGTACAAGCTCGACGCGACTTCGGCAGCTGAGATCATCGCCGAGGAAGCCGCGCTCGCGACGCTTCGCCAGTACTCTATCGAGAAGGTTCTCGAACAAGTCCCGGATATCGAGCAGATCAGCGACGAGGAAGCCGCTTTCAACGCGTTGATGGAAGCGATGTACCGCTTGCGACCGGTCGGCTACCTCTAGGCGTGGGGCGGCGCCCAGCACCGGTGTGATCTCACACAGCAAACGCCCGGTGGCAGCCGCCGAGGCGACCGGGTAGACGCGCCGCGCTCACCGAGAGGTCAAATGCACGCCCTTGTCGTCCTGTTCACGATCGCCGCCTGTGGTGGCGAGGAAACGAAGCCCGTCGAAGCCGCGAAGCCGCCCGAGGCCCCCAAGGCCGTCGAGCCCGCGCCGCCGCCTCCGGCCCCCGCGCCTGCCGCCGCCGCCGGGCCCTACACCCCGGACGACCTCGCCAAGGCGGCCTACGAGAAAGCCAAGGCCGCTGGCGCCGACAGCCAGGAGAACCCGAAGCAGGGCAAGCCCGAGGCGATCGCGGCCGGCAAGACGGAGTACGAG
The DNA here is from genome assembly GCA_005778355.1 of Pseudomonadota bacterium. Lineage (GTDB taxonomy): Bacteria > Myxococcota_A > UBA796 > UBA796 > SXON01 > SXON01. The sequence continues at coordinate 33,271 of SXON01000145.1, forward strand.
ACCAAGTGCGTGTCCTGCCACGGCGCCAAGGGCGACGGAATGGGCATCGCCGGCGCGGCCCTGCCGCAGAAGCCCGCCCAGTTCGCCTGGAAGGAACGGTGGGACGCCACCTCCATCGGCGTGAAGCACTGGACCATCATGAACGGCATCCAGGGCACGGCGATGGCGCCGCTCGGCCTCACCGACGACCAGGCCTGGGACGCGCTCGCGTACCTCGAGAGCGAGTTCCAGAAGCAGTAGGTAGCTTCCCCGCCGCTGGTCACGAGATGTCGCGGCGATCCCTACCCAGGGCCGCCACGCTGGATTAGGCTGGCGGCCCTCTAGACCCCCCTCCCCCAACTCCACCTGCCGTCCCTGGCTGGAGGAATGATGCGACAGCTCTCCCGGGCCACCGTGGCGCTCGCGCTCAGTGTCAGCGCGGCCGCGGGGCTGGCCGTTTCCAACGGCCTCCTCGGGTGCGCGACCGAAGCCAACGCCGAGGCCACGCAAGACGCGGAAACGTTCACCATCGGGAGCAAGAACCTGCTTCCGCCGGAGTTGTTCGACCGCAACCTCGTGGTCACGGTGGGCGAGCCCCCGGCCGACGCCATCGAGCAGCCGATTGCCTTCACCCACACGCTGCACGTCAAGCAGCTCGGCGTCGATTGCAACTACTGCCACAGCAACGCCCGAAAGGGGCTCCACGCCGGCGTGCCCGCCACGAGCGTTTGCATGGGCTGCCACGCCCTGGTCGACGCGACGGGCCGCCCCGAGCTGGAGAAGCTCAAGGGCTACTGGGAGCGGGGCGAGGTCATCCCATGGAACAAGGTCCACGACCTTCCTGACTACGTCTACTTCTCGCACAAACGTCACATCTCCGGCGGTCTGCAGTGCCAGGAGTGCCACGGCGAGGTGCAGGAGATGACCGTCAACGAACGCGTTGCCAGCCTCAAGATGGGCTGGTGTCTCGACTGCCACGCGCAGCACGAAAGCATCGATGAGAATTACGGCACCAAGGCAGAACTTCGGCGCGCTGAGCTGAAGGACTGCTGGACTTGCCACAAGTAGGAGCCGAGATGGAAGGATTCAACCGTCGCGACTTCCTCCGGGCTGGCGCCGTCGCGTCTACTGCGGCTGCGGCCGCGTGCACGTACGACTACAAGGTGCCCGCCGAGAAGGTCCTCCCCTACGTCGCCAACCCGGAGAACGTGCAGCCTGGCCTAGCCAGCTACTACGCCGGATTGTGCAACGGCTGCGCCACCGCCTGCGGCCTCGTGGCCCGCAACAAGGACGGTCGCGTGGTGCACGTCGAGGGCAACCCCGACCACCCCACCGGTCCCGGCCTCTGCGCCCGAGGGCACTTCGACTTCGTCGCGGCCTACGGCCCCGACCGGATCGAGGGGCCGATGCTCGGCAACGACAAGCTGAGCTGGAACGACGCCAGCGCCAAGCTGCTCGAGGCTTGGAACGGCGCCATTGCCGCGGGTAAGGGCGTGGCGTGGCTCGGCCAGTACCGCACCGGCAGCGTGGCCAGTTTGCTTGGCGCGCTCGCCTCGGCGGGCCTGCGTCGCGTGCACTACGAACCGGTAGGCGTGGAGTCACTCCTCGCCGCCAGCCGCCAGGCCTTCGGGCTCGACGAGCTCCCCGTCTACGAGCTGGCCGACGCACGCACCATCGTCAGCTTCGGCATGGACTTCCTCGGTACCGCCTTCGGCTCGATGGCGATGACCAAGGGCTGGGCCCGCGCCAAGGATCCAGCCGACGGCCACTTCGTGGCCCGCACGGTGGCGATCACGCCGCGCGTGGGACAGAGCGAGTCCCAGGCTGATCACTGGATCGCCGCCCGGCCGGGCAGTGAAGCCAAGGTGGCGTTCGCCCTCGCCAAGCTCGCGGGCGAGGCCAAGGGCTACGCGGGCCCAGCCGCCGGCCTGCTCGCCGGCATCGACGTGGCCGCCGCGGCCAGCGCGAGCGACGTCTCGGAAGACAAGCTCCGCGAGATCGCGGGATGGCTGGCCGGCGCGGAGCCCAGTGTGGTGCTCCCGGGCGGCAACGCCAACGCGGGCGCCGATGCAACCGCGCTCGCGATCGCGACGCTCCTCTGCAACGAGGTCCTCGGCAACGTGGGTCGCACCGTGGTGTTCCGCGGCAGCCGCCCCGGTCAGGTGAGCAGCTACGCCGACGCCAAGGCCCTGCTCGACGACTGCAAGGCCGGGAAGATCGGCCTCCTGCTGATCGACGGCCTCGACCCGGCGCACGGGTTCCCGGCCGACGCCGACGCCGTCGGGGCCCTGGCCGCCGTGGACCGAGTGGTCCAGATCGCCGACAGCGGCAATGACAGCACCAACGACAAGACGCTGATTCTTCCCACGGGCTCGGGCCTCGAGCAGTGGACCGACGCGAACGTGGAGCGTGGTCTCTACGTGCTTGGCCAGCCGGCCATGCTGCCGCTGAAAGACACGCGCGGCCTCGGCGACGTGCTCCTGGGGTTGGCGAAGGCGGTCGTTGTGGCCGTGCCCGCCGACCCGGCCGCCGACCCGGCAATGGCTGTGGCCGCGCCGCTCCATGCGAGCGCCGCGAACTTCGCCGAGTACATCCGGCAGCGCTGGGCCGCCGAGGTGTGGCCACTGGTCCGCGGCTTCGACAGCGAGGCGGTCTGGTGGCACGACGTGCAGGCCAAGGGCGTGGCTCGTTCCGCGGCCCCCGCCTCTGATTCGGGCTGGATCGCCACGAGCCTCCCGGTGGCCGGCGAGGCACCGAGCGGGGGGGGCAAGCACACCCTCGTCGTTTACCCGTCCACGCTGCTTCACGACGGCCGCTGGGCCAACGTGCCGTGGGCGCAGGAACTGCCCGACCCCATCTCCACCTTCTTCTGGGGCACCTGGGTGGAGATCCACCCCGACACCGCCGCCGAGATGGGACTGGGCGAGAAAGACCTCGTCGAGGTGTCCACCGGGATCGGCTCGATCAAGGTCGGCTGGTTCGGCAGCAAGGGTGTCCGCAAGGACGTCGTCGCGGTCATCGCCGGCAACGGCAAGAAGACCGGTCGCTACGCCAAGGGTCGCGGCGCCAACGCGGTGAGCCTGCTCGCGGGTACCACCGACAGCACCTCCGGGGCGTTCGCGTGGCTGTCCACTCAGGCCACGCTGAAACGCGCGGGCGGCGACAGCGGCGTCCACCCGCTCTGCGGCAACCTCGATCAGGCGGGCCGTCACCTCGCGAATAACGTCAACGTCGACGACGCGATCAACAAGCAAGAGGGCGCCGCAGCCTCGATTGTCGCCATGCATCACGTGCCCATCGACGAGCGCGTCGTTGAGAACGGCCCGGTGGACATGTTCCCCGAGCCTCAGCACCCGACGTACCGTTTCTCCATCAACTTCGACCTCAACGCCTGCAATGGCTGCGGGGCCTGCGTGGTGGCCTGCGCCCTCGAGAACAACACGCCGTTCATCGGGCCCGACCAGATGCGCCGGGGCCGGACCATGACCTGGATCCGCATGGACCGGTTCTGGGAAGGCGAGGGCGAAAATCAGGACGTTCGCTACCTGCCGGCCATCTGCCAGCAGTGTTCGCACGCGCCGTGCGAGGGTGTGTGTCCTGTCCTGGCGACGTACCACAACCTCGACGGTCTCAACGCGATGATCTACAACCGCTGCGTGGGCACGCGCTATTGCGCGAACAACTGCCCCTACGCGGCGCGGCGCTTCAACTACCACACGTGGGAGTGGCCGGAGAGCTACCACCTGATGCTCAACCCCGACCTCTCGGCGCGCGAGATGGGCGTCATGGAGAAGTGCACCTTCTGCGCACACCGACTGCGCAACGCGAAGGACAGCTGGCGCGACGTCAAAGAAACGGTCCCGGACAGCGCGCTGCAGAAGATCACGGCCTGCGCCGCGGCTTGCCCGAGCAACGCCATCGTCTTCGGCAACTGGAAGGATTCCGACGGCGCGGTGCGCAAGAAGGGCGAGAGCCCGCGTAGCTACACGCTCCTCGGCGAGCTCAACACCAAGCCCGGTGTTCGCTACGGCGCTCGCGTCAGCTACCACCAGGCCGCCTTCGGCGGCCACGGGGGGGGGCATGGCGGAGGGGCTCACAAAGGCGACGCGGCTCATGGCGACGCCGGTCATGGCGACGCACCCGCCGCAAAGGGCGCCGAACATGGCGGCGCCGCCAACGAAGCCGGGCATGGCGCGGCTGAAGGAGGCCACTAATGTCGAGTGAACTCACCTACTCGCGGGTCAACCGCGACGTCATGCGTCCCCTGTTCGACATGGGGATGCACTGGTATGGCCTGATGGGCCTCGTCACGCTGGGCCTCGCCTGGGGTGGCTACTGCTGGGGTGTCCAGCTCGTGAAGGGCCTCGGCGTGGCTGGCTACCACCCGCCGGTGTTCTGGGGCGTTTACATCACGACGTTCGTGTTCTGGATCGGTATCGGCCACGCCGGCACACTGATCAGCGCGATCCTCTTCCTCACGCGTTCGCGCTGGCGCACCGGTATCTACCGGGCCGCCGAGGCGATGACCATCTTCGCCGTCATGACCGCCGCGTTGTTCCCGGCGATTCACGTCGGGCGCGCTTGGCAGGCCTACTGGCTGTTCCCCTACCCCAACCAGCGGCAGCTGTGGCAGAACTTCAAGTCGCCGCTGATGTGGGACGTGTTCGCGGTGAGCACCTACTTCACGGTGTCGACCGTCTTCTTCTTCATCGGGCTCATCCCCGACATCGCCGCTGTTCGCGACACCACCAAGGGCATCACCCACAAGCTCTACACGGCGATGTCGCTCGGCTGGCGCGGCACTGATCGCCAGTGGCGCCACTACATGGCCGCCTACGGCTTCTTCGCCGCCCTCGCCACGCCGCTGGTGCTCTCGGTGCACAGCGTGGTGTCCTGGGACTTCGCCATGGCCGACACCCCGGGCTGGCACAGCACGCTTTTTCCGCCCTACTTCGTCGCCGGCGCGATCTTCTCGGGCTGCGCGATGGTCATCACGCTGATGTTGCCCCTCGCCAAGCTGTTCAAGCTCGAGGAGTACATCCACGTGTGGCACTTCGAGCATCTCGCCAAGCTCTGCATGTTCACCGGCGGGATCCTCACCTACGCCTACGGCACCGAGTACTTCGTGGCCTGGTACTCCGACAATCCCTACGAGTGGGACGTCTTCGTCGACCGCGTGGTCGGCAAGTACTGGTGGGTCTTCCTCACGATGGCCCTGTGCAACTGCACCATCCCGCTTCTCTGGTGGTTCAAGAAGATCCGCACGTCGATGATCGGCCTCTTCGCCATCAGCATCGTGATCAACATCGGGATGTGGTTCGAGCGGTTCAACATCATCGCCAGCTCGCTCGCCCACAGTTTCGATCCGGGCGCCTGGGTCTACTACACCCCCACCTACATCGAGTGGGGCATCATGATCGGGTCCTTCGCCTGGTTCTTCCTCTGGTTCCTTCTGTTCGTCAAGATCATGCCGAGCGTGGCGATCGCCGAGGTCAAGGAAACCCTGCGTCCGCCCTTGAAGCATGAAGAGGAGCACGCCGCCAAATGACACACGAGCATTCGCACGGTCACGACCAAGCCGCGCCGGTCGACACTGAGCCGCTGAACGAGCCGATCAAGGCGGTGTACAAGCACCTTGACTGCCTGCTCGAGGGCATCACCGGTCTGAAAAAGGCGGGGATCAGCGACTTCACCGTCCTGAGCCCGATTCCCCGCCACGAGATCGAGCAGGAGATCTACCAGGGCGAGCCGAGCCCGGTTCGCTGGTTCACCCTGTTGGGCGGCATCTTCGGTGCCACGGCCATCTTCTCGCTGGCTTCGCTCACCCACGCAAACTGGCCGATGATCATCCCCGGCGGGAAGCCGCTGGTGTCGATCCCACCGTTCCTCGTCGTCACCTTCGAGGGCACGATCCTCTGGGGCTCTTTGATGACGCTGGTGGGCCTCGTGCTCAACTGTCGGCTCCCCGCCTTCGACCTACCCAAGGCGATGCACGACCCGCGGTTCACCAACGACTCTTTCGGCATCGTCCTCGAGCGCACCAGCGGTCGCGACGAGGCCGAGATCAAGCACATCCTCGAGCACTCCGGGGCCATCGAGGTCACCGGCGGCGACGGCAACGGGGGAGCCCACCATGGTTGATCTGAAGAAAGGTGCTCGCCTCGCCCTCCTCGGGCTTGGCGTCGCCGGCGTGGCCTACGCCTCGCCCTGGGACATCGACATGATCGATGGCGTCAACTTCAAGACCTACGAGTGGGCCATGCGACCGCAGCCTGCGGGCGCGGTGTCGCGCCTCTCGCTCGCCGAGCCCAAGGCCCGGGCCCCTGGTTACTACCAAAACGGTGAGGTCGACGCGGTCAACCGCGTGAACCTCGACGCCACCAACGCGCTGGCCAACCCCTACGCAGCCGACCCGAACCTCGTCGCCACCGGCACGCGCCTGTTCAAGGTGAACTGCGCCCCCTGCCACGGGCTCGAGGGCGAGGGCGGTGGCCCGGTAACGGTGAACGACAAGGGCGCCGGCATCAACCGCTTCCTCATGGCGGCACCGGCGGTCGCGGGCCAAGACACCCGAGTCGATACCCTGAGCGACGGCTTCGTGTACGCCACTATCCGCAACGGCGGCGCGGGCAGCGCGGGCGCCTCTGCGGAGCGTCCCGCCTTCGCGGCGGCCATCGGCGCGGGCATGCCGGCCTACGGTCCCCTCCTCACCGACTATGAACGCTGGTCGATCGTCGCGTACATGCGCACGCTCCCCGGCGCGTCCTACACACCGCCGGCCCCACCGGCGGAGACCCTCCCGACGGAGAACCCCTAGATGAGCGCCGTCGATATCCTCGCCGCAACGCGGCGCGTCGTGGGTCACGGCCCCGACGTCGCGGAGACCGTCCGCACCACCCCTCGCGAAGTGCCCGCCGGGGTGAAGACCTTCGGCATGGTGGGCATGGCCATCGGCCTCGCCTCGCTGGGCTACGGACTCTACACCGAGAGCCACCGCACCCTGGGCGCCTTGCTCGTGTGCATCGTGTACTTCATGGCGGTGGCCCAGGGCGGCGTCATGTTCGCGGTGGTGCAGACCATCACGCTCGGCCGCTGGGGACGTCCGTTCAAGCGCATCGCCGAGTCCTTCTGGTTTTTCATGCCGATCAACTACGCGATCTGGATCGTGTTCCTGATCGCCGGCGGCCTCGACCTCTACCCGTGGACCCACGAGGAGATGCCGGCGCACAAGGCGGTCTGGCTGCAGCCTGGGTTCTTCATCGCTCGCCAGGTGGTGATGCTCGGCATCCTCATGGCGCTCGACTTCTTCTTCATCCGCAACAGCCTGCGCGCGGACATGGGCGTGGCGGCGGAAACGCTTGGTAGCCGCGCCCCGGCCTTCTGGGCCAATTTCACTACGGGCTGGCGCGGTCGCGACGCCGAAGTGGAAGACACCTACCAGAAGAACATCCGGCTCGCGCCGGTGATCGTGGTGCTCTACGCCATCTTCTTCAGCCTTTTCGCGGTCGACGCGGTCATGTCGCTGGCACCTCATTGGTACGCCAACATGTTCCCGGGCTGGCAGTTCGTGTCGAGCTTCTGGCTCGCGCTCAACTGGATCTGCATCATCTCGGTGAGCTTCCGCAGCTGGCTCCGCATCGAGCACCTCGCCGCCCCGGCTCGCTACCACGACCTCGGCAAGCTGATGTTCGCGTTGTGCGTCTTCTGGACGTACAACCTCTTCGCGCACATCTTGCCCATCTGGTACGGCAACATGCCCGAGGAAACCTGGTACCTCATCCTGCGCATGTACATGGAACCGTGGTCGGGCCTCGCCAAGGTGGTGGGCGCCATGTGCTTCCTCATCCCCTTCACCGTGCTGCTCAGCCGCGGCATCAAGAAGACCCCAAACGCCCTCATCGCCATCGCCATCGTCATCGCGATCGGCGTGTGGCTCGAGCGCTTCATCCTCATCATGCCTCAGGTGTGGATGCGGGACTCGTTGCCCCTCGGCCCCGTGGAGATCGGTCTCGCCGTCGGCTACGCCGCCGCCTTCGTGACCGTGGTGGCCAACGTACTGGCACGCGTGCCAGCGGTCCCAGTGAGCGACCCCTTCATGAACGCCCACCCCGACGACATCCACGTCCACGCTGTCAGCCACGGCGGCGGGCACGGGCACTAGGGACAGCAGAACGGCGATGACACCAGAGGAGCTGGTCGAGCTCTGCCGACCGGCAGCGTCGCTCATCGCGCGACTGGGGACGGAAGATCCCGCCGCGCTGGAGCGTGCGCTGGCGCGACTCGACGCGGAACAGCTCGTGGCGGCCACGCTGATGGCCGCCGCAGAGGGCTGGCTCACGCCGAAGGAAGCGGGAGGCGTTCGCTTCGGCCGCCTGTCGAAGGCCTGCGAGGAGCTCGGCGGCAACTCGCTCGACGCGGTCGACATGGATGGCCCCGCCTCCGGCCCTCACACCCACCCGCGCGGCGAGGTGGAGCTGTGCATCCCGGTGTCGGGACAGCCCCGTTTCGACGGTCGAGACAGTCGCTGGGTGGTGTACCCGCCCGGCTCGCGTCACGTGCCCACCGTCACCGGCGGCCGGATGCTGATCCTCTACTTCCTGCCCGGCGGCTTGATCACCTGGGGCTAGCCGCCCGGGAGGCTCGGCTCAGCCCACGGGTCTTGGGCCAGGACGCGCTACAGGCTCCGCGCCCGCACGCGTCGTCCTTTCCACTCAGTTGCCCCCCGTAGCTGGGTGATCAGCGAGGCCAACATGGAGGCCATGCCGATGATCGCGCCCAGCGGCTGGAGCATGTAGACCAGCGGCTGTCGCGACAAGCCTGCGCCCGACACCCGGTCGCAGAGTTGCCGGTACACGAGGAATCGTCCCGCGAAGATCGCGGCGAGTTGAGCCACCGCCATCGCGACGATGCCCGGCGTGGCAACGTGGGACGGCCGGAAACCCGCGAACCAGCCCCACCCGCCGTCCGCGGTCACCGGGTCGGCCATGCACGCGAGCACAAACACCGTCCAGGGCCAGAGCTCGGCCTGGAAAACCAGCAGGAGCGCCGCCGAGGTGAGCGTGATCGACAAGCCCTTGCGGTCGGGGTCGACCACCGCCGCGTTCTTCTTGAACCCACGCCAGAGCTGGCCGAGCCCCTGGTACATGTGGGTGGCGGTGAGCTCCGGCCCCACGCGCACCGCATAGCGACCGCCGCGACGCTTGACCTCGCGCACCAGCGCCACGTCTTCCACGATGCGGTCGCGCACGGCCTCGTGGCCCCCAGAGCGCAAGTATGCTTCACGACGGAAGGCCGCAAACTGCCCATTGCCCATCGCGTCGTCGGGCCACCGCGGATCCTCCGCGCGGGCCGGGTCGAAAAGCGACAGCAAAAGCGACCAGAAGAAGGGCTGCACGAGTCGCTCGGCCCAGCTCTCCACCCGCTGGCCGCCGAGCACCACCAGGACATCGGCGCCAAGGTCGTCCATGACCTCGGCCACGCGGCGGCAGGCGCTGGGGACATGCCAGGTGTCGGCATCGACGAAGAGCAGGATATCTCCGGACGCCGCGTCGACCGCCTGTTTCAGCGCCCAGTTCTTGCCGAGCCAGCCCTCGGGCGGGTCAGTCCCCTCGATCACCCGGCACCGGTGTTGCCGCGCGATGCCGCCGGTGCCGTCGCTGGAGCGGTCGTCCACCACGATCACCTCGACCCCGTCGAGGTCCTGGGCGTCGAGCGAGGCGAGCAGCCGCCCGATGACGGCCGCCTCGTCACGCGCGGGGACGCAGACCGAGAGCGAGGCGCGGACCGACTTGGCCGGAGGTCCGGGCTCGATGCGCCAACGCGGCGAGAACAGCACGCGGAGCTTCACGACGGCGAGAAGCCGACCGGCGAGGCCGCCCAGCGCCCAGAGCCACAGGAGCACCGTCATCCGGGCAGGATCTGACCGTTGGCCACGCGGTAGTTGCCCGGTGGCATTTCACGTGGCAGTCGCGACACAGTCCCCTCGGCCACGAGGTTCACGCCATTCGGGACAGCCCGGCCCGGCGCTAGGCTTACCCCCGCGCCAATCTTGACGCCGTGTCCGACGGCGCAGCCGAGGAAGGGGATGCCCACGTCGCAGAGCCCGCCGTCCATCCACACCTTCACGTTTCCACGCAGGTTGAGGTCCTGGAGCGTCGCGAATGTCGATATAAATGTGTCGCGACCGATCACGCTGGCCTGGGCGCCGATGTGCCCGCAACTCGAGCGCTCACCGAGGACCGACATGTTGAACATCGAGTAGTTCGACAGGTGCGCACCCGGACCCACGCTGGAGAGCCGCGCGGTCACGTGGTCCTCCACGATGGCCCCCTTCCCCACGTGACAGGCCTGGAGGTGGCTGAAGGCGCCGATGCTGGCGCCGTCCTCGACGATGCAACCCTCGATCGAGGCGGTGGGGTGAATCTTGCAGCCCTTGCCCACGACCGACAGGTGACGACGCAGCGGGTAGCGCAGCCAGGTCCACAACAGGGCATGCGGCCGGAGCGTGAGCCGCGTCCAGATCTCCACGCCGAGCGCAGCGAGGTGCGCCCGGAGCAGGTGAACCCAGTGACGCACCGTCACCGCCGTGCGCAGGTCGATGGCCCAGTCCACCACCTGCCCCTGGCCGAAGGGACCGGGCAGCGGACCTCGGCCGGTGAGCCCGAGCGGGGGGACCATGACCGGGCGTGTCCCCTCACCCCAGGCGAGCCCGACGCGGCGAGCCGCCTGGGCGCCGGGCGTTCCCGCGTCCACGGGGCCACCGTCGCGGAAGAAGGTCTGCGCCTCCACCTCGATCTCGCCCACCCGTGGAGGTCGCTCGATTGTCGCGAGCTGGGTGCCCGTTGTCGCGACCTTCAACCACGCGGCGAGCGCGCCGGGGGCGATGTCAACGTCGGCATCGAGGTAGAGCGCGTCGGCGTCGCGACCTGGCTCGTCGACCTCGCCCTCCACGCGCAGCCCCACGGCCGCGAGAGCGAGCTCCTGTCGCTCCCCCAGCGGGCGGCCAAGCACGCAGAGCGCCTCGGCGGGCTCCTCCCAGGGCGCGACCAACGCCGGGCGACGGACGCGGAAAGCGCGACGGGGCCGACTCAAGCCGGCCTCGCCGCGACCCAGGCGCCGAGCTCTACCAGCGCGCGTCGCTCGCCACCGTCGTCAGGCGGCACCGGACCGAGCTGCCCGGACCACATGCGCTCGCACTGCCGCGCCGCCCACTCCGTGAGCGGCACCAGCCGAGGCAGGCCGTCGACGCCACGCACCACCAGCGCGGTGGCCGGACCCGGCGCAGGCCCGAAGCCCTGCAACATCGGCACCACGTCGTTTTCGGTTGCCACGAGCTCCACCCCCGGGCCCAGGCGAAGCGGGGTGTCGTCCCGCAGGTCGGGCGCGAGGGCGAGCGAGGCGAGCGGCGCGGGACCAGGGTCGGCGAGGGCCGCCTCCAGGCACGCGAGCTCCGCCAGCGCCGTGCCCGGGGGCAGGCTCTCGGCGAAACGACGCGCGAGCGGGCGCCGCAGGGCACGGTCCATCGCAAAGAAGCGGGCCTGCGCCTCATCGAGCTGGTCTTCTGCCCGCAGCGCCCCGACGGTGGCTGGGAGGGCGCTCTGGATGCCCTGCGCGACCTGCTCGAAGCCGAGCCCGAGGGTGGTCCCGGCGCCGAGCGCGTAGCCAACGGCGCACGCCACCTCTTGCGACGGCAATCCCCGGGGCGCCTCGGCGTAGGCGGAGGCCACGGCGGCCGCGGCTTCCCCGTCCCTCAGTCGCGACACGAGGCCGTCTAGGAAGTCGCGTCCCTTCTTGTTGCGCATGGCCAGGGCGCGACGAACCTGGATGAAACGCCACGCGAGGTCGGCCGCGGCGCGGTCCGCCGGGGGACACAGCGCCACCACCGGCGGCTCGCCCCCGGCAAGGTGCCCCGCGAGCGCCTCGATACCCGCCACCAGCTCGTCGAGATTGCGCCGCCAGCCACTCCCCCAGCCGCGGAAGGCCTCCATCCACCCGGCGAAAGCGACGCCTTGCAGGCGCGCGCCATGGGCGCTCGACCACGCGAGGCCGTCGGAAGCGAGGTCGATGCTGTTCCAGGGCGTCGAGACGACTCGGCCCTCGGCGAGCCCACGCAGCGCCCCGTCGATCTCGCGAGACAAGAAGGCCTTGCCCGCCTCGACCCGCACCTCGGCGTTGGGATCGTCCACCGGGCCTGCCCCCGCGAGCCGCTCGCAAGCGCGACAGAAGGGCTCGGAGAAGGCGTCGACCGCCGCGTGTTCCGGGCAACGAGCGCGCCCCGCGTCGTCGAAGAAGTACCAGAGCGCGACAGGCAGCGCCTCGGCGATCCGTGCCATCGTCGCGATCTGCAGTCGCGACATGCCTGGCCACCAGGCGAAGCCGACGAGCTGGTGACAGAGTTCATGCGCCGTCCACTTCGCGCGTTGCCCCGGGTGCAAGCTGCCGAGGGGCCGGTCGAGGCGAAAGTGGCGGAACTTCGTCTCGGGGAGCACGCCGCCGGTCCAGCCACCCATCTCGCCGAGATCGGGTCGGTCCTCCGGGCCCCAGGGATCGGGGAGCTGGACCTGGTACTCGAAGTGCGCCAGTCCCACGCCCGCCGCCTCGGCCAGCGCGAAGACTCGCGTCCCCGCCTCAGTGGCGGCGGCCTCGCTTCGCAGCGCCTCGTCGAGCCGGGCCTCGATCACGCCCGCGCCATGAAACTCGCCTTGTAGGCCGCCTCGTTGCAGGCGTCGGCATCAGCGACGGTGAGGATCTCCGCGTCGATCAAGAGCTTGTATTCCCGCCGCAAGTTGGTGCGGCAGAGGTAGGTACCGTCGGTGTTGATGCTGAACGGGATCTTCCGGTCTTGCAGGGAGCCGAGGATGTACTTGAACTCCTCCAAGTGACGCACGGCGCGGGTGTGCAGGTTGGAGGTGGGGCAAATCTCCAGCAGGGTGCCCGTGTCGGCCAGGCGACGGAGCGCCTCGTCGGAGTAGGCGGCGCGGATGCCGTGGCCGATGCGGTCGGGCTTGAGGCGCTCGATCACCGCGATCACCCCGTCGGCCCCGCTGGCGGCGGTCTCGCCGGTGTGGATCGTGGTGCCGAGCCCCGCCTCGCGGGCGTGTTGGAAGAGCTTCTCGTAGCGGGCAACCGAGTCGTCGAGCTCGATGGTGTGCGACTCGGGACCGGCCACGTCGATGCCGATGATGCCGCGCTCGCGGTAGCGGATTGCCTTCTCGAGCAGGATCTCGTTGAGGTGCGGGTCGAACTCGCGGGCGAGGCAGAAGATGAGACCCGCCTCCACGCCGTACTCCAGGCAAGCGCGGTCCATGCCGCGGATGGCGGCGTGAATGATGTGATCGAGGTCGCGCTCACCACCGAGGTTGCGCTTCATGGGGTTGAACCGCAGTTCGATCCGGCCGACGAGGCTGCCGCGGTACTCCTTGCCGATGATCTCGTAGACGCTGCGCTCGATGGCCGAGGGCGAGGACTGGATGCGCTCCGTCCACTCGTGCATGATCCGCAGGTAGTCCTCGAGCGACTTGACCTTTTTCGGGTTCACCGTGATGAGTTCTACGAACTCGAAGTAGTCCTTCGTCGGGAGCTTGAAGCCCTGCGAGTGAGCAATGGCCCACATGATGTGGGGGGCGACGCTGGCCCCGACGTGGATGTGGAGGTCGCAAAGGGGACGGGTGAACATGAGCTAGAGACCTCCACGCGAAGGCCAGCGTCGCCCCCGCGCAGGCGGCCGGTCGCGAGACTCGCAGCGACGCGCGCGGCAAGCGCGCGAGGCCGCCGGAGCCCGCCCCCGGAGCCGCGCCGCAAAGGCGCGGCGTGAGGGGGGGGCGACGCTGGCCCCGACGTGGATGTGGAGGTCGCAAAGGGGACGGGTGAACATCGGCCCCGAACTAACCCGCAGCCCCTCAGGAACGGACCGTCCGGCTCGCGCGTTATGAGCCGCGCTTGCCCGGAGACACCATGCTCGTCGTGTTCAGCCTCGCCCTTGCCACCGAGACCGAGGGCACCGTGGGCGACATCACCTACGAGGGCGGCCTCTCGGAAACCGCCGCCAGCTACGTCGCGACGAAGCCGGTGACCGTGAGCCACAGCGGCGGGAACATCTCGGTGCGCTGCATGGACACCGAGAAACTCTCGGCTCGCTTGCCCTACACGGTCTACGGCACCGCCGAGGCCCCCATGGAAGCCTTCGGCAGCGGCATCGGCCTCTCCGTGGGCGGCGACAGCAAGTCTGGGTGGGTCAAGACTCGGGTTCCCTCGAAGACCTCCGGCGTGACGGGGGCTGACGTCCCGCTCACGGTGAACATCCCCAAGGGCACCACCGGGTTGACGGTCACCCAGTCAGGATCGGGCTGGGTGCAGGTGACCGGCTGCTCCGGGGCGCTCAAGATCTCGAGCGGTACCGGCGGTGTCTACGCCGACGGCGCCTACACCAGCGCCGCGATGAACGCCGCTGGAGGCGACGCGAAGCTGGTGCAAGACAGCGGCGTGGTGCTCACCGGCACCACCACCGTGTCGGCGCCCGGGGGCACCGCGCGCGTGGCGCTCGCGTCGGCGCAGGGTGGCAAACTCACGGCGAAGGCCAGCGAGGTGTCGGTCCAGCAGACGGTGATGGGCACCACCAGCGGGACGCTAGTGCAAGGCGACATGGGCCTCGCTGGGCCGTCGATCACGGTGTCGGCGAAGGAGCGCGTCGAGGTTTCGAGCCAGTAGCTGGCGCGGTTCCGTAGACGCTGCCGGCCCCTCACCTCACCAACCCCCGCAACATCGCCCCCACCCGCCGGAGCTTCGCCTGCTCCGCGGCGGCCTCGGCCGATCCCACCAGGTCGAGGGCGGCACAGGTTTCGGCGGCTGAGCCGGCGGCGATGCGAAAGTGGTTGCGACCGGCGTCGCCGCCGCGCGACCGCCCCTCGGCGATGTTGAGCACCACCGAGTCGGCCGCCCGTTGCAGCTGATCGCGCAGGTGCGCCCGCCCGGTGGGGATGCGCATCGCGACACAGGCGCGTGCGACCTCGAGCGCGAGCTTGTAGACATCGAGGTTCTCGTGATCGAACCGGTACTCCATGACTGCCTCCGGAGGACCGCGGGTTGAGCTGAGGAGCGGCCCTCGCCTCTGGCGGGCCGCGACGAGGCCAACCCGCGGTCCGCAGGAGTCCTAGGGAAGCGATCGACACTCGACATCCGAACTCGAACCTCGACTTCCGACACTCGACTTCCGCACTCGATTTCCGAACTCGAACCTCGACTTCCGAGACTCGAACTCGAACTCGAACTCGAACCTCGTCAGTCGAGCGTCGAGCGTCGAGCGTCGATCATCGAGCGTCGATCATCGAGCGTCCCTCTCGTTCAGGTGCCCCGTGTCTGATCCATCGACCACACGCTGTAAACCTTCACCTTCGCCCCACTCCCGGTGATGCGCGCGTGGCACGCGAGGCGCTGCCCCGGCTTGCACTTTTCCTTCAGGAGCTTGGCCTCCGCCTCGGTGGGCTCCGCGAGCCCGCGCCCGTCGATCACGTCGACGCCGCAGGTGCCACAACCACCATCGGGGCAGCCGGTCGCGATGGGCGTTTCTAGTGTCTGCGACGCCATCACCAGCGTGTAGCGGGGCTCGGCGTCCACCTCGTAGGCCTGTCCATCCGGCATCACCAGAGTCACGCGCAGGCGCTCGTCCGAGTCTTGTTTCCCGCCGCGCCCCAGCGCGGACTTGATGCGGTTGCGAATTCCCCAGGGCGTCACTTGGCGTGCTCCTTTTCGATGGCATCGAGGGCAGTGGTGAGAAAGTTGAAGGCGTCGTCGACCGTGTCGCTGTGGTGCATCAGCTCCCGGTCGCTCTCCGAGATCGTTCCCCAGCGGATGAGGGCCTCGATGTTGAGCACCTCGTCCCAGAACTCGCTCCCGAACAACACCATCGGCAGCTTCTTCGTGATCTTCTTCGTCTGGCGTAGCGTGAGGATCTCGGCCATCTCGTCGAGCGTCCCGTAGCCGCCGGGCATGACCACCATCGCCTTGGCCAGGTAGGCGAACCAGTACTTCCGCATGAAGAAGTAGTGGAACTCAAACGCGAGGTCGGGATCGACCCAGCGGTTGACGTTCTCCTCGAACGGGAGCGAGATGCCCAGGCCCACGGTACGCCCGCCAGGGACGTCGGCGGCACCGCGGTTGGCCGCCTCCATGATGCCGGGACCGCCGCCCGTGCACACCAGGTATTTCCGCAACTTCGGGTCGCGACTCATGCTCCACTCGGTGAGGCGCTGAGCCAGCTCGCGGCTGTCCTCGTAGTACCGAGACAGGCGCACCGCCTGCTCCGCCTTCTTGATCGCCGCCGGGTCGCCATCGGCGCGGGCCTCGGCCAGGAGCTGGCCCGCCACGTCGCGAGGCTTCACGCGGGCCGAGCCGAAGATCACGATGGTGTCCCGCACGCCTTCCTTGTGGAAACGCTCTCGGGGCTCCTCGTACTCGCAGAGGATTCGCACGTGCCGACCGGCGGGGCTGTTGAGGAAACCTAGGTTTTTATAGGCCTTCTGAGGCTTTGGCATTGAACTCCCGGCACGCGGACGCAGAAATCGCCTCCTATTGCACCCGTGGCGGTAGCGCCTCCCCGGGCCTGCGGTGTCGGTAGGGCGTGCGACGGTCGCGGTTGCCAATCCCCCCAAGCCTGGAGACGCCATGTTCCGCCACTTTCCCCTCGTTGCCCTCTTCGGCAGCGGCTGCATCATCTACGACGACGTCGAGCGCTGCAAGGACCACGAGTGCGAGGAGGTGGAGGGCGACACCGCCAGCCTCTCCGTGCCCGACCCCAGCTTCTCGATCGACCCCTCCGAGGTCGAGGCCGGGAGCACCTTCATCGCCACGGTGACCGCCGAGAACTTCGACCTGTCGACCGTCGAGTCGGTGGAGATCTTCGGCCCAGCCAGCCTGCTCGCCGAGCAGAATCGTGGTGAGGAGCTCATTCTCACCGTGACCGTCGATGCCACGGCACAGGTCGCCGACGAGGTCGACATCCTGCTTCACGTGGGCGCTGACGTCCTGCTCATCGAGGCGGCGATCACGGTGAACGCCGAGGCCCCCGAGACCGACCCGGACGACGACTGCGAATGAGCGTCAGGGTGTCGATGCCCCCCTCCCCGGCGGCCCAGCGGCCGAGTGGGGAGGCGCGCCCGGCACTGCGCCTCGTGCCGACCCCTCCCGAATCGAGGGGCAACCCGGTACGTAGCAAAGCCCCCCACGTGAACGGCGACCTCGACATCCCCGCGCTCTACCGTCGCTACGGCGACCTCGTGCTGGGTCGCTGCCGAACCATCCTGCGTAACGATGCCGACGCCGCCGACGCGATGCAGGACATCTTCCTGAAACTGCACCGGTTCCGCGACTCCTTTCGCGGCGACGCCTCCCCGTCCACCTTCCTCTACCGCATCACCACCACCACCTGCCTCAACCGCCTGCGCTCCCGGCGCCGCCGCCCCGAGGACCCCGTGGAGGAGCTGCCCCCGCTGCCCTCCACGGAGTCGGTGCTCGACGCGCTCGCCGTGCGCCAGCTGCTCGACGAGCTGGTTGACGGCGCCGACGAGAAGACCGTCGAGTGCCTCGTCTACCACTACGTCGATGGCATGACGCACGACGAGGCCGGCGAGATGGTCGGCCTCTCCGGCGCTGCCGTACGCAAGCGCATCGCGACCTTTCGCGTCGCCCTTCGCGACAACCCGCCTCCCTGGATGGAGGAGACATGAGTCACGTCTCGACCCTGAAACTACACCAGCTGCGTCTCGGCGAGTTGCCCGGCGACGAGGCCGCGCGCTGCCAGGCCCACCTCGATGGCTGCGCGCTCTGCCAGGCGCGGCTTGGCCACCAGGCCGAGGTCCGCCGCGACTTCGAGGCCATGCCCATCCCGCTGGCGATCGCTCGTCCCCGGTGGCAGCGGATGGCCCTCGGCGTCGTCCCGCTGCTCGCGGCCGCGCTCGTGCTCTTTGCGCTCTCGCCCGGCACCCCTCCCAGGAAGGCACCGGTCGACGAGACGCCCGTCACCGAGACACCCGTTCTTGTCGGACCCATCGCCGAACCCGGCCCCGTCGCGACACCTGCGGCCCCCGTCGCCGTCGAGGTGGTCGCGCCGCTCGCCCCGAAGAAGTCGACGACGCGCACCAAGGGCGCGTCGATGCCTCGGCTCGAGGCCTGGGTGGAGGCCGGCCAGAGCGAACGCCCGGTGTATCCCGGGGAATCGCTCGGCGCCGGCGCGCGCGTCCAGTTGCGTTACGACGCGCTCGGCAAGAACTTCGTCACGCTCGCCGGTCGCGACAGTAACGGCGTCGTGGAGGTCTACGCGACCATCGCCGCCACGGCGCGTGGCCTGCAGAGCGCCCCGTTCGCGCTCACGCTCGACGACAGCAAGGGCGAGCAGGCCTTCTTCGCCCTGCTCTCCGACACGCGCCTCGACCCCGAGTCCGTGAAAATGGCGCTGACGAAGAACCCGGTGCGAATGGACGGCGCTATCGTGACGTCGCTGGTGCTACGGAAGGATTGAGCTTGAGCCTACTCCTCGCCTCCCTCGCCTCCGCAGCGGTGCTCCGGCACGCCGTGGTCGTGGGTGCCAACGTGGGCGGGAGTGGGCTCGAGCCCCTGCACTACGCCGAGACCGACGCTCAGCGATTCGCCGATCTGCTCGTGGAGCTGGGCGGCTTCGACCCTGTGTACGTCACGGTGCTCTACGCGCCCTCGGAGGCGGAGCTCAAGGCGGCGCTCCACGCCCACGGCGACACGGCCGGCAACTTCGACGACGACCTTTTCTTGTTCTACTACTCGGGCCATGCCGACGCACGCGGCTTGCGCATCGGCGCAGACATCTATGATTTCGAGAACTTGCGAGGTGACATCCGAGGCATGCAGTCGGAGGTGAAGCTCGGGGTGCTCGATGCCTGCCGCTCGGGGACGATCACTCGGCTCAAGGGGGCCCAGCTCAGCCAGCCCTTCATGGTCGATGACCGCCTGGCCGCCGAGGGCGAAGCCTGGATCACTGCCGCCAGCGCCGACGAGACAGCCCAAGAATCCGACACACTTAGGGGTAGTTTCTTCACGCACTACCTGATCTCAGGATTGCGTGGCGCCGCAGACAAAGACGACGGCGCGGTGACCCTGCACGAGGCCTACGACTACGCCTACGCGCGGGTGGTCGACCACACCGGGGGCACCGACGCGGGCGCTCAGCATCCGAACTACGACTACCGCATCAACGGCACCGGCGCGCTCGCGTTGACGCGGGTGGACAAGGGCCGCGCCAACGTGACGCTTCCCGCCGAGCTTTCCGGGCAGGTGACCGTCATTCGGTTGCCCGACCGCACGCCGGTGGCCGAGGTGGCGAAGGAGAGCGGCGCGCCGGTCACCCTCGCGCTGGCCCCCGGGCACTACAAGGTGCGCGTGATGGCGGGCAAGGAGCTACGCGAGGCCGAGGTGATGCTCGCCGACGGCGCGCGCGTACCGGTGTCGCAACTCGCGCCGATCTCCACGGAAACCGCGAAGGGCAAGGGCGCCGTCTACTTCGACGTGGCCGAGTTCCAGCGCTTCGCGAAGCAGCACCAGAGCGCCTGGGAACAAGCCGTCAACCCGCGCGATCTGCGCCACTCGCCTCTTGTCGCCGGCGGTATCTCGGCGCTGGTGCCCGGCGGCGGGCAGATGTTCAACGGCCACTGGGGCAAGGGCGCGCTCTACCTCGCCAGCACCTTCCTCCTCTTTGGCGGTAGCGTCGGCATCCCCGACGACGCCTTCTTCTCAGGCTCCATCACCGGTCCCGACCCGCTGGCTCTGGGCGCCGCCGCCCTCTACGGGGCCTCCATCGCCGACGCGACTTGGAACGCGAATCGCCTCGAAGAACGCCGTCCTCGTGGAGGTGGCACCTTCAGCACCTACGCCGGCTGGGATCCCACGGTGGGCGGCACCTCGCCCTACATCGCGGGACTATCGGGCGAGTGGCTGGTCCACCCCAACGTGGGCATCGGGGTGGATCGCCTGGGCTGGACCCGCAGCGACGAGTCCGAGGCACGCTGGAACTTCGCCAGCCGCGTGAGCTTCGGCATCAACTGGGAGAAGTTCCGCCCGGCCCTGGCGGTGAGCGCAGGCGGGAGGATCATCGACGAGGGCGCCCCCGGCGGCGAGATCACAACCACCGGGAGCGCTGGCGACGAGGAAGCAAGCCGCGCGGCCCAGAACCGGCTGGTGGGCGTGATCGGCGCCGGGCTCGAGCTCCGCTGGTACGTGACACCTCGCTACTTCGTGGAGGCCGGCTTTCGCACCGAGCTCGAGGATGCCTCGCCGCGCTTCATCGGCGGCGGCGGCATCGGCCTGCACCTGGGAGACTGAGCCTCAGGCCACCCGGAGCACCCAGGCCACGCCCGGGCGCGCCCGCGCCAGCTCTACCGAGAGGCCACATCGGGCCGCCATCGCCCGGGCCACCGGCAGGCCCAGCCCCGTGCCCTCGGCGCGGGTCGTGACGAAGGGCTGGAAGAGCTGAGCCTCCACCTCGGGCGCGAGGCCCGGTCCGTTGTCCTCGATCACGATGAGCTCGTCTTCCACGCGGATCGACAAGGATGCGTCGTCGCGACCGCGCAGCGCGTCGAGCGCGTTCTGGCCGAGGTTGACGATCGCCTGCTGGAGGGCCTGGGGCGAGCCGCGGACGAGCCAGCCGCGGCCGGAGGCGAGATCAAACTGCACGCCGAGACTCTGCGCTCGGTGACGTAGCACCACGGCGGCGCCCTCCGCCGGCGCGCGGGCGTCGAAGAAGACGTCGGTGGCGCCCGGCGCTCGGGAGAGCTCGGCCCACCCATTGACCAGGGCCTCCAAGACGTCGAGCTGTTCCCGCGCGGCCAGGAGGTGTTGCGCGGCGGCGTTCGGATCCTTCTCCGCGAGTTGCACGAAGCCGCGAATGGTGAACAGCGGCTGCCGAAGCTGGTGCACCAGCTCCGCGGCCCGCTGACCGAGCTCGGCGAGGCGCCAGGTGTCGTCCTGCTTCAAGGCGACTCCAACCGGTGGTCGACAGTGACGGTGGACGAGCACGCCGTGCCGATGTTGCCATACGCGTCGATCGGCGAGAGGGTGACGGTGTACTCTCCGCTCGCGACGATGATGCCGCTGTCGGCACGGCCATCCCAGCTCATGTCGGGGTCTGTGCCGGGCGCCCGGTCGCTGCGAATCCTCTGCCCATCGTCGTCGTCGACCTGCAGCCACCACCAGAGCGGCGCGCCGCTGGTCACCGGCGTGATCGTGACGCTGTCCGACTCCTCGCCCACGCCGTCGTCGCCGTCGGGTCGGATGAGGGCAACGTCATAGGCGCAACCGGCCACGAGCGGGAGCGCATCGGCCACGTTGCCGAAGCTGGTGGTGAACGCCGAGGCGCTGCCGGTCCAGTCGCCGGCCAGGCGGTTCCCCGCCTCGTCGCGGAAGCCGGTGCCAAGCGCCACCGAGAACGTGCCAAGGCTGCCATCGAGGGGACTCGCGGGGGTGATCGTCAGGGTCGTTCCGGTCAGCGACTGGGTGGTGCTCTCCGTGCCGGAGGGACCGGTGAGCACCACGTCGGATGTCGCGCTCTCGAGCATGTCCTCGTCGAAGCTCACCGTGATCGCCGTCACTTCCTCGGTCGCCAAGCCCGTGGGGCTCACCGATACCACGTGCGGGCGCGCGCTGTCCTGGGTGACCGTCACCGAGCCGTCGCCGTGCCCACCCCCGCTGAAGGAGCCCACCCGCACGGTGGCCTCGCCCGTGTGCCCGGCAGGGAAGCTCCACGTGAAGCTCCGCTCCCCGCTGCCGTCGAGCGTCACCGCCAGTCCCGCCCCCGTGCTCGTCGCCGTCGTGGCCCCCAGGTCGACCCGCACGTAGAGCATTTGTCCACTCGCGACGTCACCGTTGCAATCCGTGGCGCTCGCGCTCACCGTGGTGCTCCCCGAGGTGGCCACGCTGGCATCGGCCACCGACACGCTCACGGGGCCGGTGGGCTCGCCGTCGTCCTCGCCCACCCAGGCGCGCGCCTCGGCTACGCTGCCGCAGCCGTCGGCCTCCACCACCAGGAGGTGCACGTCACGCGGGCCCGCGCCGCTCCAGGTCCTTGCCACGACAGGATCGATCCCGCGATCACGAACCCCCTCGCTGTCGGCGAAGACGTAGAGCAAGCCCGAACCCGACGAGGCGCTGCCGTCGAGATCGACGGTCACCTCGTCGCTCGAGAGGCAGGCCACGCGCTCGGCATCGCCGTCGATGACGAGGTCGGCCACGGGCCCCCCGGTGCACTCGAGGTCGACGACGTCGACCGGTGACGACGCGCCCGTTCGTCCAGCGCCGTCGACCCCACGAAACACGTCGGCGAGGGCGACATCCGTACAATCGAATGTCGCGATGGCCTCGCCGCTACTCCAGCTGCTGAGCGTGCTCCCGTCGCACGCCCCGGCGTCGTCGGAAAGCGTGACGGTGCCGGTGTAGCTGGTGACCGTGTTGCCGAACGCGTCGATGGCGGCCACCACGACCATCCCGCCCTCGCTCACGACGATCCAGCCGCCGGGGTCGACCTCGAAGGCCGACATCGACCCCGCGCTCACCTCGATGACGGCGCTCTCGCCGAGGGCCACGCCGCCCTGACTTGCGGTGAGCGTGGTGCTTCCCGAACGGGTGACCGTGGCGCTCACCACCGCCTCGCCGGCCGCGTCGAGGTTGGCGATGGCGAGGTCGAGGGTGCCGGTCGTGTCGGCGAGGTCGACCACCGGGTCGGACTGGACCAGGTAGGCGTTGCCGTAGGCGTCGTAGCCAGCGAGCGCGAGGGTGAAGCTCTGCCCAGCGGTGGCGCCCGCCGGCGCCGTGAGCGTGACCTCGGCCAGCGCGCCGTTATCCACGTCGATGGGGTCGGGGGCCGCGCCAAGTAGGCTCATTCGCGGCGCAGCGGCGAGCAGCGAGTCGTCCGACGTCGCGACGGTAATGGTGCACGAGAACGCGTGCGCCCCGTCGCCGAGCGGCCCGGTCCAGTCGCACTCGACGGTGCCGGTGTCGTCGGAGAACTCGATGGGATCGGCGCCGCCGGGCTCGATTTCGATCACGTTCGACCAGGCGTCGGTCACCTCCACGTGGACGGCGAAGGGCGCGCCGGCCACCACCGTCGTGTCGAGGGGTCGCACGGTGAGCACGGCGGGCGCGTCGGGCTGCACCACCACGGGGTCGGAGAAGCCCTCCACGCCGTCGTCGTCGTCGGTGGCGCTCACCACCACCGCCGTGCCGGCGGTGTCGAGGTAGGTGACGCAGAGCGCCTCGCCGTTGTTGAACTCCGGGCAGCTGGTGCGCGCCTGGTCGAGACCCCCGGCGCTGTCGGCCAGCGAGAAGGTGCCGGCGTAGTCGAAGAGTGTGTTCTTGAAGGCGTCGACGGCCGTCACCAGCACCAGGAGGGGCTCGCTCCCGGCCGTCACCTCGCTGGGGGTGGCCAGCACGTCGAAAGCCGCGTGCTCGGCCGGGATCACCTCGAAGGCCTCGCTCTCCACCGACAACGAGGTGTTGAGGGCGTAGAGGTGGTCGACGTCGCAAGCCCGCGTGAGCGTGAGCTCCACCTCGGCGCTGCCCACCACGTCGACCACTTCGCGCAAATCGTCGTTGCAGTCGTCGGTGAGGAGGATCCGAGCGTAGGTATCGGGGAGTTCGTTTCCGTACTGGTCGCGGAGCACCAGCCCCACGGTGAACGGCTCGCCCGCCGCCGTGCGGAAGGGAGAGAAGGGCAGCTCGATCTCGACGTCGGCGAGACCACCGGCATCCCACGACAAGAGCGTGCTCCCGTCGTCGATCCCATCGTCACCGAGTGCGCGCACGGTGAAGGTGACGTCGTCCGGTTCAGTGCTGAAGGCGAGCACCTCGGCCGTCCCGTCGGGGTTGAGCATGCCCTCTAGCCCCACCCCTTCTTCGAGCGCGGTCACGCCTTGGAGCGTGCCGCCGTGAAAGCTCACCCCGCTCGCGCCGCTCGGCGAGGTGGCCACGATCTCGATGGGCATGGCCTCGGCCACGACGTTGTCCTCCGGGTCGCGGAGCGCCAACGAGAGCGTTGCTGACTCGCCGAGGTCGTAGGCCGCGCTTCCGGTGGTCACGACGAGGTGGTCGGCCCGGGTCGACGTGACCCGGAAGGCCTCGGTGAGCATCGCCTCAGCCCCGGTGGGCGTGGTGACGAAAAGGTCGTAGACGCCTGGCTCGATGCCGGCGGGGACCGTCGCCGAGAGGGACTGGTAGTCCGAGAGCTCGATGCCGCGGAGGCGCTGGCGCGGTTCGGCCTCGATCCACGCCTCGAACTCGGTGTCCACCGGGTCGGTGGCCCCAAGGTCGAGCGCGGGAAGCAGGTGCTCGCCCGCGATGCTCACCCGGGTGTCTTCGCCGGTCCATCCCCGGTCAGGCGTGACCGCGAGCAGCTCCGGCACGAGCCCGGAGGGCGAGCAGGCCGCGAGGATCAGGACCGCCAGCATCCTAGTACAGTACCCGGTAGCCAGCGGCGCCGAACAGGCCGCCGGCATTGCCCGACAATGTGACCGCACCCGCTGGGGCGGTGAAGAGCAAGTAGCCAGCCTCGAAATATAGCTCTGCCTGTCCGAGGCGATAGCCGGCCTCGCCGTGGAGGCGGGCGCCCGGCGGCGCGAGTCCAGGACCAGACAACTCGCCACCCTCACCGAAGTCGGCGCTCAGCGCGTAGGGCACCATCACCACGGAGATGCCGGCGCCGAGGTTCCACCGGCTGTCGCGCTGGGCGGCGACGACCCCCACGTCGACCGGGAAGAAGCTGAGCTCGACGGGGACGGACGACTCGCTCACCTCGTCGGTCACGCTGGTGGAGAGCCCGTAGATCCCGGCACCCACGCGCAACGCGAGGCTCGGGAAGGGGAGCCGGTGCTCCACCGCGAGCCAGGCCACCGGGCTCTCGACGGCGCCGAGATTGCTGAGGTAGCCAACCCCTGCCCCGGCCGAGCCCCGGACCGGCCGGGGGACGACGTCGAGGGTGGTGGCCACCGACGTGCCGCCCGCCGTCGCGGTGAGGCGGACCGCTCGCGCGCCCGTGCCCGGTCCCGGGGTGAACGTGGCCACCACCGTGCCGTCCGGGCGCACGGTCGCGACAGACACGGCGCCCTCGCTGGCCTCGATGACCACCGGCTCGTCGGTGACGAGCGCGCCCGCCGCGTCGAGCATGCGCACCCGCACCGTGGCGGTGGCGCCGGGTGCCAGGGCCAGCGTGGCAGGGTCGGCCTCGAGAAAGAGCTGCCGCACTCGCCCGGAGCGGATGGGCAAGGCGAGCCGCGTGGAGAGGTCGGTGGCGCCGGGAGCCGCCGCCGCGAGGCAGTCGCGGGCCGGTGCACCGGGGCCCGCCAGCGCCTCGCCCTCGGCATGGCCGCTCCGAGCGCGCACGCGCTGGCCCGCGCTGTTGGAAAGTTGGACGTGGGAAAAACCACGGGCGTCGGTGGCCTCGGGCGGGGAAAGCGAGGTCTCCGTGCCCTCCGGTCCCACGGCAGACAGGGCGACCTTCACGCCCGCCAGTGGACGGTCGCGCGCGTCGAGCACCCGCGCCACCGCGACGCCCTTTTCGCTCCCGCAAAGTGCCACGCGGTGCGGCGCGCCGTTGCCCGGGGGACGGTCCCACGTGGCCAGGAT
The DNA here is from genome assembly GCA_005778355.1 of Pseudomonadota bacterium. Lineage (GTDB taxonomy): Bacteria > Myxococcota_A > UBA796 > UBA796 > SXON01 > SXON01. The sequence goes on from SXON01000145.1 coordinate 58,879, forward strand.
CTCGTCGCCACCGTGGGGTGCAGCGTCGCGACCGTCGTATTCTGCTCGGATGGCATCGGAGAGGAGCCGCAACTGGAGCTGTCCCCGGGCCGCGCTCAGCTTCACCTCTGCCGGGGACAGGCGCTCTCCCAGCGCGTCGGCAAGAGTCACCTGGACCTCGGCCAGGGGGAAATCGGTCGACAGGACCTCGGGGTAAACCCGCACGCCGATGGCCGTGGGCACGGGCGCGTCCATCGGTACGCGCAGCGTCGTCGACACGTCGCCGATCGCACAGCTCACGCCCACGTCGCTGAGGCCGGGCGCCGGCACCACCGACCACGCCCAGCTCGCGCCATCCATGTCCTCGGCGGCGTGGACGAGCGCGCCGGCGCGGCAGGCGGGGGCCTCCGCCACGGCGTGTCCTCGGCTGTCCCAGGCACCGACGAACAGCCCGCCGCGGCGGGGAATGGCCGCCAATGTGGGTCGCGACACGCTGGGGATGGGGTTGGAGAGGCGCTGGGTGTTGCCGAGGTCGTCGGACACTGCCAGTTCGTAGGCCGTCTCGCCCGGGTAGGCGTCGAAACTCACGGTAGCGGCCCCAGAACTATCAGCGATAAACGGACCATAGTTTCGACCGCTGACCCGAATCTGGAGGCGCGAGCCGGGCTCCGCGGTCACCGTACCGCCGTGCCTCGCGCGCAGGCGGACCGCCGCCCAGGCCGGCGCGAGCCCCGGGAGGCGCTGGTCGAGCACGCCCACCGCCACCACCCGCGCCATGCGCTCCGGCCCCGGGCTCACGCGCACCACGAGCCCCGCAGCCACCCGCTCCACGCCGGTGACGGAGCCTTCCGACACGACGATCTCCACTTCGGACGGCGCCGGCGGGTTCGTGCCGCTGAACAGCACGTCGAAAGGCTGCCCGGCGGGGACCACCAGGCTGTCGGGCTCGGCGATCAGGGTGGGAACGGGCCGAGCGCGCACGCTGATCGGCAGCGCGAGCGTGGCCCGGCCGCCCTCGGTGAGCTCCAGGCGCGCCGGGCCGGGCTCGGCCGGGGCCCGCCAGAGGACCACCGTCTCGCCGCTGGCGTCGCGCGTGGGCGTGCCTGCGAGGCTGCCCGCGCTCACGCGGAAGCTCGCGCCGCCCAGCGCCCCGGCACGCACCCGCAGCTCCGCGATCTCGCCCGGGAAGGGCATCCCCCCTGGCGCGTAGACGACCGGCCAATCGTCGGCCAACGCGAGCTTCGCGGCGAACCAGAACACTCGCGCCGGAGCCTATCCCCTCGCCCACACGCAGATGCCGTCGAACCAGACGGAGCTACGGCTTCTCGGTCCAGACGGTGTCGCCCTTGCGGGCCTGGAGCATCACATCGCCGAAGACGGCGCCCCACACGGCGGCGAGCCAGTTGCCCACGCCCGGGAGCAGCACCACGAAGCAGAGCATGATGCCGCCGCCGCCGATGCACACCAGCGGGAGGAGCACGAAGTTGTACATCATCGAACCGGAGTGCATGGACAAGGCTCCTGCGGCGCCGGCAGGCTAACGCGACGCCGGGGGACGCACCATGCCGGAGTTGCCTGAGGTGGAAACCTGCCGCCGGTCGCTCGACCGGTGGACCCGTGATCGACGCGTGGATCGCATCGAGTTCCTCGACCCGCGCTCCATCCGTGATCGCCGCGGGGACCGACCCTCAGCGGCGAGCGAGCGAGCTGCGGACCGGGTGCGCGAGATCGTCACCGGTCATTCGCCGGTGGCGACTCGCCGACACGGCAAGCGGCTGCTCTGGACCTGGCCGAGGGGCTGCCTGCTTCTCCACCTCGGCATGACCGGCAAGTGGACACGTCTCCCCTCGCCTTTCACCAAGCTACGCCTCCACTTGGACGACGGCAGTGCCATCAACTTCGCCGACCCTCGCCTGCTGGGCGGGGTCGTGCCCTGCACCGCGGCGGCGGGCGCAGCTTGGCTCGTCGAGGGTCTCGGCCCGGACGCCTGGGATGCTCCCCTCCCCCGCTTCACAGGCTCGAGGCCGATCAAGGTGGCCCTGATGGACCAGGCCCGCGTGGCTGGCCTCGGCAACCTACACGCCGCCGAGGCTCTATGGCGGGCCGGGATCGACCCGCGCTGCCCGTCCGGCGATACTACGTCGCGACACGAAGCCCTCGAAGCCGGGGTGCGGGCCCAACTCGGGCTGGCCCTCGACGAGCTCGGCGAGAACGACGAGATCACCTACGTGGAGGAGGCGGGCGCCGCCAACCCTTTCCCGGTGTACCAGCGCCAGGGCGAGGCCTGTCCCCGGTGTGCAGGCGAGATCGCGCGGATGGTGCAGGCGGGGCGCTCCACCTACTGGTGCCCGGGCTGCCAGCGCTGACCACGACATAGGTCGTTCGCCCGATACCGGCTGACCGAAGGCACGAGTATCAACCGGGCATGCTCGTGCTCCTGCTCGCGTGCCAACCTAGCGATGGTCGCGACAGCGCGACGCCGAGTGACTCCGACACGGTCGACACCGCTGGGGACTCGGCCGACAGCGGCTGGGGCGATGGGCTCCCCACCGACTTCGCGCCCTGCGGCGAAGCCGAGGCCCAGGTCGAGTACACGCTGCTCGACACCGACAGCGTGCGCTACGCCGAGCTCGACCAGGTCGTGGAGACCTGGGAGTTACGACTCACTTGCGACGGCGAGGCCTACGAGTACCCCCTCGGCGGCACGCCCACCTTCCGCGTGATCCGACCCGCCGCGCCCGACCCGGCGCTGCCCCGGCCGCTGGCGCTCATGTTCCACCCCGGCACCGTCGACGTCGACACCGAGGCGTACCCGGAGGGCGTGTACGGCGGCGCTTGTGCCGACGACCAGGGCCCGGAGCGGGTGGACCACTACCTGAACATGTCGGTCTTCACGCCCTACTTCGTGCACCGGGGCGGCGTGGTGGCCATCCCCGTCAACAGCTTCTGCGACCTGTGGATGGGTCTTGGCCCGGCCGACGCGGTGGACACCAAGCATGGCGGCGCGATGCTGGCGAAGCTGGTGTCGGACTGGATGGTCCACCTCCAAGACGACGTCACCATCGACGAGTCCCACATCGTGGTCTTCGGCGCCCGCTTCGCGGAGGTCGGCGGGAGCTTCTACACCGCCGCCTTCCCCGAGGTCGACGTCTTCGTGCCGGCCGGGGGGCCAAGCGACATGGTGCGCTACTACGAGGAGGAGGGCTACTGCCAGTGGGAGCCCGAGCGCTGCACCGACACGACGGGCCACATCTGGGGCGGGCCCCCCCACGAAGACGACGGCACCCCGAGCGCCTACTACGACCGCTATCGCGACAGTAGCCCCACCCTGGCGGTGAGCGCCGAGCGCTACGCGCTGCCGATCCTGCACCTCTACAACCGCGAAGATCTCGTGTCGCCGCTGGTGCAACACGATGATCTGGGCCCCGCGCTCGCCGCCAAGCTCGATCCTCTCGGCCTGCGCTGGGCGGAGCACGACTTCAACAACATCGACCTGCCTCACGACGGCGTGCACAACAGCCCCGCCTCGGGCTGGCTCGCCACCTGGTTCATCAACGACCACGACGTCGCGACCGTGGAGGGCGAGGAGCGCGCGGCCATCGGCGAGGTGGGCGTTCCCGGGCGCTCGGCCCTGGGCGACGGGGCTCCGAGCGGCGCGGCCATCCTCGCGGCGGCAGCAGTCGACGGGCCTGGGACGATGTTCCGGGCCAACGCGCCCTTCGCCACCACCGCCGGGCAGGAGGTGCGCGTGGCCTTCCAGCTCAAGACAGGCACCGGCGAGGGCGCCGCGGCCCGGCTGGTGCTCACGGAAGACGGCGTGGAGGTGGCGGGGCTCGACCTCGCGCCCAGCGACCTTGTGAACGCCACCGTGGGCGACGGCATCGCCGGATTCGTGCAGAACTGGGACACGACCACGCTCAGCGCCACCTCCGGCGGGGGGCAGCTCGGCGCGCGCGTGGATGTCTACGGCACGGCCGACGTCGAGCTCGACCTCGTGCTCTTCGGGGCCCGGTGATCGCGCTCCTCGCCAGCTGCGCCCTCGACGGCGCCGGTGCACCCATCGAATGGGACGATCCGCCCGGGCTCGTGGAATCCGAGCCCGTGAGCTGCCCCGACCCGAGTGCTCGCGACGACGCCCCGATGGACCTCGTGGAGCTCCCCGACTGGAACGAGGTCGTCGCGCCGCGAAGCCACGGCGGCGTGGTGGCCGACGACCTCGACGGCGACGGGGAGATCGACCTCTTCACGCCGGACACGCACGGCGGCATCCTGTACATGGGCGATGGCCTCGGCGGCTTCGTGAACGAGAGCGCCGCCCGGCTCCCTTCGACCGGCTCGCCAGCCTGGTCGGCCAGCGCCGCCGACGTGGACGGCGACGGCGACCTCGACCTCTTCGTGGGCGCCAACGCCTACGACGACGAGGGGGTCGCGGGCGCGCAGGCCCTGTGGATGAACGACGGCACCGGCCACTTCCAGACCGGTCCTGCCTTGATCCCCGGGCGGGTGGTGTCGGCACGCGGCGGCGCCTGGGCCGACTTCGACGGCGACCACGTGCTCGACCTCTACGTGGCCACCTACGACGGAGAGGGACCGGTCGACGAACAGAGCCCCGAGGGGCGGCCCCCTGGGCCCGACTTCTTGCTCAAGGGTCTTGGGGCCGGAGACTTCGAGGACCAGAGTTTTCTCCTCGGCAACCCCGAGAGCGGCTACACCTACGTGGGCGCGTGGAGCGACCTCGACGGCGACACCTGGCCCGACCTGTACACCCTCAACGACTTCGGCGACGACGTGGAGCCGAACCAGGTGTTCCGCAACATGGGCCCCGGCGGCGACTTCGGCTTCATCCAGGACGAGGGCAGCGTGCTCGCCACCGCGATGCGAGGCATGGGCCTGGGACAGGGCGACGTCAACGGCGATGGCCACGTCGACCTGCTGGTGTCTGACTACGCCCGCGTGTGGCTCTACCTCTACGACGGCGAGAACGACTACTTCGACGCGGCGAGCGCGCTGGGTCTCCTGCCCGACATCGACGGCGGCCAGGTCGTGGCCTGGGGCGCAACGCTCGCCGACCTCGACAACGACGGGCTCCTCGACGCCTACGTGAACTTCGGGCAGTTGACCGTGGGCGACGTGGAAGGGACGCCTCGGGTGGAGCCCGACGCGCTCTGGCTCGGCCGACGCGCGGGCTGCCCGGGGACGGCCCCGTGCTTCTCCCCCGACGTGGCCCCGGCGTGGGGACTGGACGATCCGAGCTTCCAGCGAGGCGTCGTCACCGTCGACATCAACCACGACGGCTACCTCGACGTCGTCACCCGCGACCTGCATGGGCCCACCAGCGTCCACCTGAGCCGGTGTGGCACGCGGGCATGGCTGGGCGTGCGCGTGGTCGGCGAGGGGGCCAACGTCAATGGCATCGGCGCGCGCGTCCAGATCGAGCTCGACGGGCACCGGCAAGTTCGCTGGATCGAGTCGGGCTCCACCGGCCTCGGCGGCTCATCGCCTTCCGTGGCGCACTTCGGGCTCGGGAAGGCCGAGAAAGTCGAGGTGCTGACAGTCACCTGGCCAGGCGGCGAGTCGCGCACCTGGCACGACCTGAGCGCGCGCCAGCAGGTGACGGTGGCGCTTAGGTAGGCAGTAGGCAGTAGGCGGTAGGCGGTAGGCAGTAGGCGGTAGGCGTTGGCGGCGGTGCGAGCGTCGCGACCGCAGGCACCAAGTTTGAGACCGCCCAGTCCGCCGCCATCGACTTTCTGGCTGCGGCTCGGGGCCTGCAGCCTCGAGCCTAAGGCCTACAGCCTAAGCCCCAGGTTCCCGGTTTCCTTCTCTTTGTCCTTGCTCTTGTCCTTGTCCTGGTCCTTGTCCTTGTCCTTCTTCTTCCCGCCGTCGTCGTCGTCCTTGTCCTTGTTGCCGCCCTTGTTCTTGAAGTTGCCGAAGTACACCGTGGCCTCCGCGCCCAGGGCTCCGTAGAGCGCGGCGTCGGACTTCGCGTCGGTATCGAAGAGGGACACCGCAGTGCCGGTTTCTTCGTCGGCGGCGTCGCCGGTGCGGCTGAACTTCTGCTCGCCCGCCACGTGCAGCGTGGCGAAGATCTGGAGCTCGTAGGCGCGGGTGCGATCGCGGAGGAGCGCCCCGATCTGCGCGCGGAGCGGGAAGTAGGTGACGTCGAGGTAGGCGTCGGGGTTCTTCGCGTCGCTCAGTGCCCCGAAGCGGTCGTGCCCGTAGCCGAGGCCGCCACCCGCGAGAATCTGGAACTTGTCCTCCTTGGTGAGGACAGCTTCGTACTCCAGCGTGATCTCCTGGGCGCCCCAGGTGGAAAAGTTGCCGCCGTACCAGAGTCGCGAGCCGACGCGGGCGCCGCCGCCCAGGTAGTACACCGCGTGGCCGCCGACGCGGAGATCGCCGCTGACGGGAGACACGAGGTTGTTGCCGTCGTCGTCTTGCGCGAGCGGCGGCATGAGCGCCGGGTACTCCACCGGGAAGGCCATCGTGCCAATCAGGGGGCCGACACCCCACCAGTGGTCGTCGCTCGCGGCAAGGGCCATGGTCGATAGGAGGGTGAGAATCATGGAAACACCTGCTTTCCGGTGGTGGAGTCAAATACGGTGATGGCGCCCACGGGACAGGCCTCGGCGCCCTGGAGGATCTCTTCGTCGCTGGCGCCGTCCCGCCCGTGCGGCGCGGCGTGTTCGTCCATCTCGTAGGCCGCGGGCGCCGCCTCCGCGCAGTTCGAAGTCCCGACGCAGACCTTGCGGTCTATGCGGACGGTCAGTCGCGACGGCGCGTTCACTGGGGGTTGCTCCCGGTGCCACCGCCCACCGAGGAGTCGGGCGGCGGCGTGGTGCTCGTGCCCCCCGCTGGCTCGCTCTCACCCCCCCAGGTGGGCGACTTCTGCACCTCCACCCGGATGCCCTCGGTCTTCTTCATCTTGGGGCTCACCTCGATGCGGACACCGATGCCCGGCTGCACCGTGAAGGGTTGCCCCGCAAAGACGTAGTTGCCCTTGGGCAAGAGCCCCGTGTAGGTGCCCTTGTCCTCCACCGTGACCTGCGCTTTCTCGACGGCGATCCGCTGATCGGGATCGAACGGCAATTCTTCGACGGTGAGCTCGACGTTCCGCGGCGGCACCGCCACGAGGTCGACGCTCGAGTAGTTCATGTCGATCGCATAGAGCCAATCGATGACTTCCTTGGTGCTGTCGATGCGCGCGGCCTTCTTGAGCCGCGCGTAGGCGCTGGACATGTCGCCGAGGGCCCGTGCCGCGTAGGCCCCGTGCATCATGTCGTCGTAGGTCAGCTCGATGCCGAGTTTCTCGAGCTCGAGAAACTTCTTCTCCACGCCCGACCACACCTGTCGTTCGGCGAGTTGTTCGATCTCGCCGCTGAGGCGCATGTGCTCGGCCTCGCCCCGGTCCGAGGAGGCCTTGTCGCCCGACGTCTTGTCGGAGCCCGCGTGGGCAGGCAGGGCGAGGAGCACGGCGAGGGCAAGCACCATTCGACCACTCCAGGCGTGTGGGCGGCACAACTATTCCGGCCCGGGCCCCGCGGGGAGGGCCGCAGGCCCAACACAACGCCCCGGTGCCCGCCCTGATTCCCCCTGGGCACCCCCGGGTAGGCTAAGAGCGCGGCGTGATTCGCCCCACCCCGCCTGCCCCCTGGGCCATGGCCTTCGTCGTTCCCCTGCCTCACGGGGTGGTGGCGGGGGTGCATATCCCCGATGCACCCGAGCCTGTCCCCGAGCCGATCCTGACCCGGCTCTTGGAGCCAGAGCGTCGCCATGCGCAGTCGCTTCATGGCTACCGGCAGGTGCAGTTCGCGGGGGGGCGCCTCGCAGCGTCACTCGCTCTTGCCGAGCTCGGCAGCCGGCGGGTCCCGATCCTCAGCGACGAGCACGGCGCGCCCCTCTTCCCGCCGGGCGTACGCGGCTCGGTCTCCCACAAGAACGACCTCGCGGTGGCGCTCGCCGCACGAGGCGAGCTGATGCTCGGTGTCGATCTCGAGGACACCGACCGCGAGCGTCCCGGCGTGGCGGCCCGAGTGCTCACCCCGCGCGAGCTCGAGGCCAATATGGCGCTCCCGGCGGAGCGCCGCTGGGTCGACGCGGTCCTGCGTTTCTCGGTGAAGGAGGCCGTGTACAAAGCCATCCACCCCGCGCTCCGTCGCTACATCGGTTTCGGCGAGGTGGAGGTGTGGCCCGGCAACGATGGCACCGACCGCGTCGCGCCGCTCTCACCCGACGTGGCCGCCTACAGCTTCGAGGCCCGCCACGCCTGGCTCGGGAGCCGGGTGCTGGCGACGGTCAAGGCTCGACGGGCATGATCCACCTGGTGACGGGCGGCGCCCGGGCAGGGAAAAGCAGCTTCGTGCTCGCCCAGGCCGAGGCCGTGGCCGGGACCATTCACTTCGTCGCCACGGCTGAAGCGCACGACGCCGAGATGACGACTCGCATCGTCCGCCATCGTGCCGAGCGGGGTCCGCGCTATCACACTATCGAAGCGCCTCTCTTGCTCCCTCGCGCGCTGGGTGAACTCGGCGAAGGCGGGGCGGTGGTGGTGGACTGCCTTACGATGTGGGTGGCCAACCACCTGCTCCGCGGTGCGAGCGACGAGGAGACTGGGACCCAGGTCAACGCGCTGTGCGAGGCGCTTCGGGCGCTGTCGCGACCCACCTGGGTGGTCACCAACGAGGTGGGCCTCGGCATCGTCCCCGACAACGCCCTCGCGCGCCGCTACCGAGACGACCTAGGGCGGTGCAACCAGCGCGTCGCCTCGATCAGCACGCACGTTAGCCTGCTGGTGGCAGGGATCCCCGTGAGCGTGCGTTGACCCAGATTCGACTGGCGCTGGCCTTTCTCACCCGCCTCCCGGTGCGCGTGCCCGATGCGCCGGTCGCCGAGCACGCCGCCGCCACGCGGTATTACCCGCTGGTCGGCGCGCTCATCGCCGCGCTCGCGGTGGGCGGGCTCTTCGCCGGCTCCTGGACGGTGGGGAACTACGCCGGTTGTATCTTGGCAGTCGCGGTGGTCTTCGCCGTCACGGGGGGGCTCCACCTCGACGGTCTCTCGGATTGCCTCGACGGCATGGCGGTCAACGGCAACCCCGTCAAGCGCCTCGCGGTCATGCACGACTCCCGGGCGGGCGCCGTTGGCGCCGTCGGCGTGGCCCTCTGGGTGATGCTGAAGGTGGCGCTCGTGGCCCGGTGCGTGGAGCAGGGCACGGTGGCGCAGGCCCTCTGGTGCGCGATGGTCGTCGCGCGCGCCCCGCTGGCCTTCGAGCTGCGCGAGGGCGAGCCTGCCACGCCTGGCAAGGGGCTCTTCGCGTGGCTCCACCCCGAGGTGCAGCGCGAGGACTGGGTGATTTCCATGCTTTTTGGACTAGCCTTCCTCGTGCCCGCGATCGCGCCGCTCGGCGACATCGCGCTGCGGTGCGGCCTCGGCGTGGCGCTCGCGCTCGTACTCACGCTGGTGTGGCACCTCGGCTGGTACCGGCGGGTGGGCGGCTTGACCGGCGACGTGGTTGGCGCGGCCGTGGAGATCCGCGAGGTCGCGATGCTAGCCGCCATGGCCACGGCCCTCCCTGCGCTGCCGTGGTAGAAGGGGCACGATGGATCTCGCGACGGCCCCGACGGCAACCCTGTTCAAACAATGGCGCGGCGGCGACGGCGCCTCCGGCCAGGCCATGGCGCAACGTTTCTCCGATTGGTACTACGCCATCACCACCTGCCGGCTGGGCGACGAGATCGGCACCGAGCCGCTCCGCCGCGCCTGCGTGCGATTCCAGCAGGGCATCCTCAGCGTCACCAACGCCACCGAGCTCACGGACTGGGCCCACGGTGTGCTCATGGAAGAGGTGCGCATGGCAGGCGGGCGCATCGCGGGCGGTGACTTTGCCAACCAGCTCACCGGTGGCCGCAGCCCCAGCGAGTTGATCGACCAGGCCTCCGGTGGTCTGAAACCGGCCGACCTCCGGCTCCTCGCCGCCGCTTACGACTCCTCGCTCCCGCTCGATCAGGTGAAGGCCGACGCCGAGTCGATGGGCGGCTACCCCCTGGCCGTGCTCAAGGCCCGGCTGGCGCTGAAGCAGGCCTTGCGTGATCGCGCTCAGGTGAGCTTCTCCGAGGTGCCCGACAGTCCGAACCTCGACCTCGCCCCGCTGCCGCTCTACGAGGCCGGCCGCATGGAGAAGGAAGCCGAGGAAACCGGCTTCGAGAAGTGGATGCTGACCGACATGAAGCTCTGCAAGGACATCGCCGAGTTTGGTGTCTTCGCGCAAGCGCTCCGGGCGGGCGCGCTCCGTGCTCGCGCCGCCGCCAGCTCGGCGAACGGCGCTGGACGCAGCGCCGGGGCCACGCTCGCGCCGCGCCCGGTCGACGTTCCTTCGCTCGCCGACGACGACGCCGGCCCGAGCACTGCCGCGAAGGTGGGCATCCCGCTGGCCCTCTTGGCGGTGGCGTCGCTCGGGCTCTTCGTCGTGGTGGCCGCCGGCCTCCTCTACTTCTTCGTGCTGTGAGCGGCTCCGACGACGCCATCACCGGGCCCCACTGGGGGCTCGACAACCTCGCCCGCTCGGCGCTGGTGCTCGAGCGCGCCCGCCGCCAGCTCGCCGATGGCGACCCCGAGGGCGCCGTGGTCTACGCCGAGGAGCTTCTCGACGACAACCCGTCCGACGTCGACGCGCTCCTGGTGATCGCCGACGCCGCCCCACGCTACGGCCACGGCGAGGTGGGTGTGCTTGCCGCGCGACAGGCGCGAACGCTGGGTCGCGACCCTGGTGTACTCGAGGCGGCGGCGCTGCTCGCCGCCTGCGAGGTCGAGGCGGCGCTGGCGGCCGCAGATCGATTGCTCGACCCCGCCGCCGCGGGCCCGGTGGCCGGTGGCCCGGTGATGGCCGCGCGGGCGTGGGCGATCCGGGCCCAGGCGCTCGAGGTGCTCGGGCGCTTCGCCGAGGCCGACGTGGCCCTCGCACGGGCCCACGCGATTCGACCGGAGAGCTACCCCCGTCCGGCGCGGCTCGACGCCCGCGCCTGGGAAGCGGCGATGCGCGAGGCGCTGTCGATGCTCGACGGCCCCGACCGCGAGATCGTGCGGGGCTGGCGAGTGGAGATTGGTGAGGCGCCGACGCTCGAGGAGCTGCGCTCGGTCCGCCCTCACGCCCCGCCGGCCACGCGTGTGCTCCTGGTGCGCACGCCCGCCGGGCCCGTGCTCCGCGCCTACCGACGCCCCCTCGCGCGCGGCGCCGACGACGCCGAGGAGGTGGCGATGCGCCTCGCCGAGGCGATTCGTTATGAGCTGGAAGTGTTCGTTGGGTAGGCTTTAGGCCTTGGGCTCTGCGCACGGAGGGGTCGCGGCGGACGGTCAGTCAGCGGCGAGGGTGCGGACGATGACGTTCCGGTCACCGCCAGCGCCCACCCGGTCGTCGTCGAAGCGTACGGTGAGCCGGTGGGGACCAGGTTCCAGAGCGCCGAGAGGGACCGTTACCGCGCCGTCCACCGCGCGCTCGATCGACGGGCGGGCGTCGAGGTGCACGGTCACGCGCGGCGCGCCCTCGAAGCTCGATCCCTCCAGGGCGAGCGCGCTGTCGCCGAGTGCGCCCGTCGCGGTGAACTCCAGCACGACCTCGCCGTTTGTCGCCAGCTCTTCATCGAGCTCGATGACACCCGGCACAAGCGGGCCGATCCCGCCCCCGTGCCAGTCCACGGTGGCGCCCTCGACCCGCTCCATCAGCGACATGAAGCCATCCACCTCCCCTGCACGCGGGTGACGCGACAACAAGCGGTAGGCCTCGCCCCCCCGCCCGGCGCTCTCCAGGGCGCGGGCCACGTCGACCGCGTGCCCGGCCGCGCGCTGGGGACGCCAACCGAGCGACAGCGCAGCCGACCACCCGAGCGCGAGCGCCGCCTCGTCGCGATTAGGCACCGCCCGGACGAGGGCCTCGAGTAACGCCGGATCGCCCGGGCAAGCGCTGTCGATCACGAGCGCACACCCGCCGCCCCGGCCGCGCTTTACCAGCCCGTCGTAGAACAGGTGCACGGCGTCGATGTGCTGGGCACGCGCCAGTCGTTCCATCGAGGTCGGTGCAGCCCAGGCCCAGCCGAGTTGACCAGCGACCAGCGTGCCCAGGCAGCCGAGCACCATCGCGAGTGAACGTCCACCGGCGTGCGGCGCGGCTAGCCAGGCCGCCGCCACGGAGCAGGCCGCCGAGACGGGCACGGAAGCGGTCTGGATGGCCGCCGGGAGCGCCAACGACGAGGCAACCTGCTTGAGCCCCAGGATCACCCCCAGGGCGAGAACGACCGCCGCACCCACGCCCCGTCGCGACCGCCAGAGCCCCCAGCCCGCGAGGGCCAGGGCGAGCCACGGGGAGGCCGAGGCGAGCACGGCCAAGCCCACGAGCGTGGCGACGCGATTCAAGGGGGGCGGCGCGAGCACGCCGAGCCCCGCCACCACGAGCACCACGCCCTGGTGCCAGGGCAGCGGCTACTCCCACTCGATGGTTGAAGGCGGTTTGGTGCTCACGTCGTAGACCACGCGATTGATGCCGCGGACCTCGTTGATGATGCGATTGGCGATGCGCGTGAGCACCGACATCGGGATGTCGGCCACGTGGGCGGTCATCCCGTCGGCGGAATGCACCGCGCGAATGGCGCATGCCTCCTCGTAGGTGCGCGCGTCGCCCATGACGCCGACGCTTCGCACCGGGAGGAGCACGGCAAATCCTTGCCACAGGCCGAGGTCGAGCGGTTCGAGCTCGGCCTGGACGATGGCGTCGGCTTCCCGCAGGACACGCAGGCGCTCGGCGGACAGCTCGCCGAGGCAGCGCACCGCGAGGCCTGGTCCCGGGAAGGGCTGGCGCTGGATGCGCGACTCCGAGAGGCCGAGCTCGCGGCCGAGCTGCCGCACCTCGTC